>JBDSEC010000232.1:0-6800 GCA_039920205.1 Pyrinomonadaceae bacterium | reverse complement strand
GCGCGGGCGACCCGCCCGCAGGTTACGGCGCCACGATCACAAACGAAAGCCTCCAACCTAAATTGGAGGCTTTTGTATTACCTGCATCCTGCGAACCAACGGGCGAGACGCAAAGCCGGAGCGCGGGCGACCCGCCCGCTGGTGGGGAGAATTCTACTCAGCCTAATGCACTCACCAAACGTTGGACGCTTTTCCAGCAGCTAGAGCCACTTGCAAAATTATGAAATGGTCGATACTTCGCTTGGAGTGTTGCTTCCTTTAGGCACCGATCGGCGGAGCTTAATCAAAGTTTACTTCGGTAAGGCGGCTATGCCGCTCTATGTGCGGAAAGGTTCAACCTTTCCGGCAATTAACTAAAGTAGATCGCGGCTTTGCCGCCGGGGGCGTAGCCCCTAGAGAGACTCGGAAGGGCTAAATTTAGGCGAGGCGGAGCCATCGCCGCACATAGGGCGGCGAAGCCGCGGAAAGGCGATTGAAACTGCGCGTCGACCGGACTAGCTAGCTAATCAAAATGCCCTTTTGCAAATTCGGGCTATTTTGCAAGTGGCTCGCTAGACTCCTCCGAACCAACCGGAACGCGAGTTATTGATCGGGAGCACGAGTAATTGATCGGGAGCGCAAGTCATAAAGCCGGAGCGCGGGCGACCCGCCCGCAGCGTGGGCAGTTACGAACAATAAAGAAAGCCTCCAACACAGGATTAGTGGCTTTCGCCATAGAAGTCTCCTCCCCACCCACCGGGCGGGCCGCCCGGGCTCCCCGCTACGCGACCCGTCTTATCAATTCAGGGCCAGGTCAGCTAAGCGTTCTTGCTGGCGCCGAATCGCTACGGTTTTCGTGATAGATGCGATAGCCCAGCAACGCCGCCAACACGATCGCAAACGCCAACGGATAGCGAATATCCGACTTCACGATCAAATAGTAGTGCAGCACCCCGCCGATTGCCGCCGGGTAGATCAATCGGTGAAGACTCGCCCAACCCTTGCCACCTAAACGCTTGATCCAACCCTTGGTCGAGGTGACCGCCAGCGGGATCAACATAAAGAAACTTGCCATACCGATCGCAACGAAGGGCCGCTGAATGATATCGCCAGGAATGGTAAGCAGCTTAAATCCACGGTCGAACGCGAGGTAGGTGATGAAGTGCAGGCAAACGTAAAAGAAGGCGAACAATCCCAACATACGACGAAACTTTATTAGCCAATTCTTGCCCGTGATCAAGCGCAGCGGCGTTATCGTCAAGGTTAACAAGAGAAAGACCAGGGTCAATACGCCCGTTGTGCGCGTAACGAATTCAATTGGGTTCACGCCTAACCGGTGATGCGCCCAGTCCCATAGCATTAGGGTCAACGGCACCAGGGCGTTGATGAAAAGAACTACTTTGGAAAACCGCGTATCTCTCATGATGGGTTAGAAATCCTTGCGCAGATCCATACCGGTATAAAGGCTCGCAACCTGATCGGCATAGCCGTTAAACAGCAGTGTCTTGCGTTGACCGAACTCGCCAATGCGCCGTTCCATCGCCTGGCTCCAGCGCGGGTGAGCTACATCCGGATTCACATTCGAGTAGAACCCGTATTCATCGGTCGCGGCGCGGTTCCAGGTTGTGGGCGGGATCGAATCGGTCAGCGTGATCTTGACGATCGATTTGATCCCCTTAAAGCCATACTTCCACGGTAGGACCAGGCGGATCGGCGCGCCGTTTTGCGGCAGTAAGGTCTCGCCGTAAATGCCGGTGGCCAAAATGGCCAGCGGGTGCATCGCCTCGTCCAATCGCAACCCCTCAACATAGGGCCAATCCAATCCGCTGCCACCGAACCGCCCCTGTCCGGGGAATTGCTTCGGGTCGTACAGGGTTTGAAACGCGACATAGCGCGCGGACATCTGCGGCTGTACGCGATCAAGCAAGGCTTTGAGCGGAAACCCCACCCAGGGGATGACCATGGACCAGGCCTCGACACAGCGATGGCGATAGATGCGCTCTTGTTGCGGCGCAATTTTCAGCAAGTCTTCAAAGCCGAAGGTCTGCGGTTGATTCACCAAGCCATCGACCACCACATTCCAAGGTTTGGTCACGAAGTTTCGCGCGGCCGCGGCCACGCCGGCCTTATCGGTCGTAAACTCGTAAAAATTGTTGTAGTTCGAGATCTCTTTCAAGGTATTCGGCTTGTCGTCCGGTCCCAATGGCGGAGCAACATTGCCTGGCGCCGCCAGGTTGGCGATCTTCTCGGCTGGCCGCGGAGGCGGGGCCGGTGAATTGAACGACTTGTAAACTAGGCCCGTGGCCGCAACGGTGCCAGCCAGCGCCGCGCCCTTAATAAAATTGCGCCGGTCCAGATAGTTGGCCTGGCTGGTTATTTCGCTCGACTTAATATCGTCTGGCTTCTTGATCAGCATATATAAATTGTTCGCCGCAACGTCCGACCAGCTGTTAGCCGGTCGGATCTACCAACCCAAGAGGCAATCCGAAAGTTTGCCGGCCGGCTCCGAAAGAAGCAGCGTCAGACTAACCGAGCCTCTTGCAATCTGAACCGAATCTAAAAGAGCGTCTGCTGACTTGCTAGGGCAGTCGGCGCACAGTTCCGATCGCCTTTCCGCGGCTCAGCCGCTCTATGTGCGGCGATGGCTCCGCCTCGCCTAAAAATAGCTAGTTCCAGTCCCTCTGGGGCTACGCCCCCGGCGGCACAGCCGCCATCAACCTTTCTTAACCGCCTGAACGGTAGAGCCTTTCCGCACCTAAAGCGGCATAGCCGCGTTACCGATTTAAACGGTCCTACGTTATACGGCTGCCGCCCTCTCACCGGTTCATTCCGCCAACAATTTCTTTATTACCTGTTCTTCGATGCCGTAGGCGCCTTCGCCCGTGTGCCGGAACCTGATGCGGCCCTTTTTGTCCAAGATGAACACCGTCGGCCAAGCCGCAACGTTGTATGCGTTCCAGGTCTCGAACGCGTTGTCGGAAACGACGGGATACGTGATCCCGAGTTGCTTGACCGCATGGGTCACATTCGGCCATTCGCGTTCTTGATCCAATTCCGGAGTGTGCACGCCGATGACGGTCAGTCCGTCCTTCCGATATTTCTCGTCGAACGCCTTGATCGTCGGCAACGTGTTCCGGCAGTTGTAACAATCAAAGGTCCAGAATTCGACCAGCACTACTCGGCCGTTCAATTGGTCCAGCTTCAACGGTTCCGAATTAGCCCAGTCGCCACCCCTCAGCGCCGGGGCTGTTTTCGCCACTTCCGCGGCGATCAAAGCATCTTCTCGATCGGGTGACCCGGTCACCGGCAGGCCCAAGGGATCAGTACTGGTCACTAAATTACTTGGCGAAATGCCGAGCTGCCCGGAACGGACCAAAACCACTCCTAAACCGATCACTAACATTGCACTAAAAGCCAACACGTATCGCATATATTTGTACCCGACTATTTAATTCCGCCAATCGACTAGTCTATTCCCGGCCATCGAATTTAACCATTTTACTCCCTAAAACTATCTAGTACCTCATTGACAGGCCACGATAACGACCATCGGCGCATCTTAGCTAGTGGAAAGGTTCTCTCCGAAGAAAGCGGCCACATTTATGGCACGGAGTGGATGTTTATCGGCCGCGCGTATTGATATTTTGAGGTAAAAGGTTATGTCGTTGAAGAATAAATTTGCATCGTTACTTTTGATTGCGGCCATGAGTGCGACCGCTTGGGCGGCGCCGGCGCCAGTGGACAAGAATGGCCATTCAAAGGCCGACCAGATCCAGGTTAATGAACCGTTAGACATCGCGATCCTTATTCAGGATGACGTCGTTGCGCGCGTCGGCAACGAATTGGGTGTGACGCGTGAATTTATTCGTTCGTTGCCCGACGGATCGCGGGTGATGATCGGTTATGTCCGGGCCGGTACTTTACAGGTACGCCAGTCGTTCACTGAAGACCTAGATCAGGCCGCGAAAGCACTGCGGGTGCCAACCGGCAGTTCGAGCTCGGCGCCGTACAATCCGTACGTCGAAGTCGTTGAGGCGTTAAAGAAGTTCGACAGCTCGGACCGGATGAAGGCGGTTCTTTTAGTGTCGGACGGTTTGGACACCTCGCGCGGTTTTGACGTCAGCAGCACGACCGATTCGATCGATCTGCAGCGGGCGATCCGCGAAGCAAAGAAGCGCGGCGTGGCGGTCTATTCTTTCTATGCGCCGACCGTAACCGAGGGTAGCCGTAACCATTTCGCGATCGGCTTTGGCCAAAGCGCGTTGAACCGGTTGTCAAATGAAACCGGCGGCAAAGCTTTCTTCCAAGGCAGCAGTTTCGTCACGTTCGATTCATATTTCACGGGACTCCGCCGTGAGCTGAACGAACAGGCAGCGGGTGCTTAAATTAGGCAGAAGTTTCATACGGGCTGCACGATCTTAGCGCCCAACCAAAGTCCGCCGGAAGACGCAGCTCTTCCGGCGGATTTTCCGTTTACGAATAATGCTTGACGCGCCTACTGAAAAAGCGATAGCTTTTCCGACCGTGGGCGGCAAATTGTTAAATCTGACGGCTTTGTTCGCCAGTCGAACTGGGCACCAAACCGGGTCAAGCTTGGCGCTACCGATCACTCACCTGTCATGAACAAGAATCCTGTGCGCGAGTTCTGTATCGTCGTTGAAGGAAATTACTTTGACGAGGGCGAGGCCGAGCACGCCCTGCGCGACCCCTTCATCGAAGATTGGGTCGAGGTGACGGGCAAGTTCCGCATTCATAATCTGAACGAGATACAGGTGGCGCCCGGAGTGCCGCTTGGCCAACTCGGAGTTATCCGGTTGGATGACGAAGTATTCGAGATCGCCAGCATTGACGCCGAGCATCCGTTAACCGAACACAAGGCCAAACTAGTGGCCGAGGCCGTGGTCCGCTACGACATGTTTGACGCGGTTACGGTAGAACTGCGCAATTAAAAGTGCGAGTCGGGCATTTAACTAAATCGGGGATCCGTCAGACATTAGGCAATTAAATCCTTGCTTAGCGTCGTAGACGCCTAGAGAAAATAGCCAGATGTGAAACGTCTGGTAAGTCGCAATTTTGTTCCCGCGCACTGAAGGTGCGCCAGATCAACGTGGCGCACCCTCAGTGCACCCGAAACCCCGACCCCCGACCCCTAATCCCCGACCCCGCCGCTTCGGCCCCGCATCTGGCTATTTTCTCATGGCGCCTTCGGCGCAAAGAAGGCAGTTCCAGTGGCGAATGTAACTCCGGCGGTTGTCAACGATTTTGAGACACGGACCTGTAATTAAATAGGGAGCATAGAACTTGGCTCCGGGGAGTCGCCCGAGATTAATTTGGGCGGGTTGATCCACACTTGGCCGGGTAAATTCGGCGGGGTGGGAAGTTTATTAACAAAGCGCTCGGGATGAGCGGCATAAGCGGCCAGCAAAATAACTTGGCGGGTCACGCGAAGGGCGGGGGCCAAACCATAGTGGACCTCGTAAGGGGTATGCAAGCCGATCCCCGAATGATGATGTAGCTGGTTGTACCAATGAAAAAAGGAAACGCCGAAAACGCGGCCATCTTGGATTGAACCAAAGCGTTCGGGAAATTCGGGGCGGTATTTCATGGTCCGAAACTGGGACTCAGAAAAGGGGTTGTCGTCCGACACGTAGGGCCGGGAATGGGACTTGGTGACGCCGAGGTCGGCGAGCAACTCGGCCACGCCGCGGGACCTCATGGAGGAACCGCGATCGGCGTGGATGGTAAGTTGGTCGGGTTTGATCAATTGCTTGGCGCAACTTTCCTTGATCAGTTTCGCGGCTAGTTGGGCGGACTCGCGAGGGGCCAGCATCCAGCCGGCGACATAGCGGCTGAAGATGTCCAGAATCACATAGAGATGAAAATGGGTACCCTTCACGGGCCCCTTCAACTTGGTAATATCCCAGCTCCAAACCTGATTGGGGCCGGTGGCCAAAAGTTCCGGTTTGGTATAGACGGGATGACGTAACTGGTCGCGGCGTTCGCGCACCGCCAGCTGCGCATGCAAGATCCGGTAAAAGGTTGAGATCGAGCAAAGATAGTGACCTTCATCCAGCAAAATAGCCCAGATTTGGCGGGGAGCGTCATCGCAGAAGCGGGGTGAGGTGACCAGATCCAGCACCGTTTGACGTTCCGCCAACGACAAGGCGCGCGGAACGGAACGCCGCGCTAAGTTGCGCGCGGGCCGGGGCCGCTGGTAACGATAGAAGGTCGCCGGCGAAAGGCCGAGCGCCTTACAGGTAGTCCGTCGATCGAGATCGACGGACGAAGCCACGGCGGCGCTCATGAGTTCTCCTCGTCGTCGCCGGGTTGCAACAGCGGTAGGGTGATCCCCAGTAATTGCGAGACTTTTTTTTGCAAATCGAGCATTAGTTCGGCGGTACGCAGTTTCTTCTGCAACCGCCCCTGCTCGCGTTTGAGCTGGAGATTCTCCGCCAGCAGTGGATTCCTGCCCGCCGCTTTACCGCCCCAGGGCGGTGAGTGCAGCGCGATCTGCGCGGCCCGATCCCGCGCCTGCCGCCATTTGGTTGGCTGGGATGAGTAGAGCCCTTCGCGCCGGAGAATCTGGCCGATCCCGCCCGTCCCCTCGGCGGCCGCTATCTCCGCCAAGATCCGTTCTTTATAGTCCGCCGTAAATCGGCGCCGGACCGGCAGCTCGCTTACTTCCGGATCCCGGGGGCGCGGCAAAATTTTCGGGGCGGCCGGAGTCCGTTCGACCTCGCTTCGCTCGCCCTCACTACCTCCGGCCGCCCCGAAAATTGATTCGCTGCGCGGCCCCGGCACCGCCAGCTTCGCTGTCTTAA
>JBDSEC010000231.1:0-7628 GCA_039920205.1 Pyrinomonadaceae bacterium | reverse complement strand
TATACAAAGTCCATTGCTTGATTCCCGGGCAAAGGGGACGACGGTGCAATTATTGGGAACGGAGCGAGTGGACGGGGTAGACCATTTCAAACTCAAGCTAAACTTCCGGACCGGTCACGTCGTGACCTATTTCATTAGTTCAAAGACCTATTTGCTCACCAAATCGACGGAAGAACGCAACGTCGACGGCCAAGCCGTAGAAATCGAAACAACCTATTCCAACTACAAGAAAAATGCTGATGGCTATTTGTTCCCGTACACTACCTACACCGTGATCGGCGAAGCGCAGAGTAGTGTAACGAATTACGACAAGATCGAAACGAACGTCGCCGTGGATCCCGTAATCTTTACCGCCCAATCACTTAAGTAACGATGTTCGTCAAACGCGGTAATTACGCTTAACCGCTTTATTGAGTGTTGGAACGCAAAAGAGTGAACGGGTGGCCGGGTGATCCTGGTTGACGCGGTTTGAACCGTGCATCGAACCGAATCGGTGGACCAAGCTATGAAAAGAATCATCGTCTTACTGGCAGCAGTGCTTGTGTGCTTATATTGCGCGGCGAAAAACGTGCAGACTTCTAACCACGAAAGCAGCAGCGATAACGTCAGTGCTAATACGAATAGCAGTCCGGCTTACTCCCTAAATAACAAAGAAAAGGAGTATGCCCTGATCTCGCAAACCGAGGCGAATATCGAGACGGCGCGCACCCACCGAATGATCCTGTGTGATTATCAACCGTCGGGGCTGTTTGTAAAAAAGGGTGAGAGGATCAGCTTGAGCGTGAAGGAGCTTAGCGCGGGATACGATCTTTCCGCAATGATCGGATTCAAGCCGATGTGGGGCAATCATAACAAGACTCAGGAGGTCCCCTTACGAAACGGCGCAAATACAGTAACCGCCGCTCAAGACGGCATCCTTTCATTCACATTCGTAAAACATGAGGGCTATGATACTGCGCCAACCACCGTCAAAATAAAAATCACCGGCGGCCGAGCCTTTCCGCTTTATCAACTCAACAAGACCGACCCGGCTCAGTGGCAGAACGACCTCAAGAGTATGACCGGCGCGCCGTTTGTTCAGCTGGTGTCGGACAAAGTGCTCATCACCATCCCGTACGAAGACTATCAGGATAATCCTATTCCCGATATCGCCGCATCGTTCAAGACCATTCATCAAGTGATCGACTGGGAAGACGAGGTGGCGGGGTTCGATAACAGTTCCCCCGAAAATGTACGGACCAGAAACCGACTGCATTATCTGGTCGATCTCTATTCGACGCCAAAAGAGCAGGAAAATTATTACATGTACGCCTCGAACTATTTGATCGGGATGAAACATGACAATTTCACCGACCTGACCGAGAAACTAAATGTGGAATGGGGCATTTGGCACGAGACCGGACACACGCAACAGCAAGATCCGTGGACCTGGGAATCGATCGGCGAGGTCAGCGTAAATATATTTTCCCTTTATGTGCAGGAAAAATTTGGTCAACCCTCGCGTTTGGGAACCACCGAAGGGGGCGAGGCGGAAACCACCTTTGCCCGGGCCCGGCGCTATGTCGCCCAACCCAAGAAGAATTATTTGGCGCAAAACGAAGACGATTACAACGAGCTGTTTACCAAACTAGTAATGTTTTATCAGCTCCGTTCCGCCTATGGTTGGGACTCGATCAAGAAATTGCATCAATATTTCAGAAAGCAGCCGTTCGATGAAGACGGGGACGAATCGGATGAGGAAAAGGCCGGAAGGTTCGTCTACGCCATGTGTATCATTACCAAAAACGATCTGCGGCCGTTCTTCAAGAAATGGGGTATCGCGGTCGACGCCAAGACCGCGACCAAGATCGATAGCCTAAAGTTGCCCTTACCGTCGGTTGATCCCGCATCGGTCTTTCAATAAATGGCGCGCTTGCTGTTTGCGTAAGAACTGTGAAATCGGTCTTTGCCCGGCAACGGCGAATAATAATGAAAATTTGACTGGCACCGCGGGCGGAACGCGGATAAAATGGCCCTCTTGCCATTACTGGCCGGATCTCAGTTATTCGAACCGCAAGCGCCATGGTTGTGTCTAGGTGGCGGCGAGGGAGCCCATAGATGCGAGAATGCGCTAAATGCCGCCGCTGCTTTGCTGACGAGGTCGCCGTTTGTCCTGATGACGGCGCTCCGACCGCGGTTTCGCTGACGGGCGCACCGCTGCTCAATAACCGCTATCACTTGCAAAGTCTTTTGGGCACCGGTCCGTTGGGACGGGTTTACTTGGCCCAAGATGAAAATCTGATCGGACGTGAAGTCGCGGTTAGGATCCTTGATGCATCGGCGATCGACCCGGCGGTTTTTGAGCGACTTTCGACTAGCGTGGCCCGGGTTCAGGGCGCCAGCGTGGTCGAGGTCACAGACTTTGGCGACGGGCCTGACGGTTCCCATTATCTAGTGATGGAGCGGGTCATCTCTCCCACCTTGCATCGCCTGATCCGGCGCACGGGCAAACTTAATTTGAAACGCGCGGTTGGCATTTTGAAACAGGTCGCCGACGGACTGGTCGCCATTCATGACGCCGGTATAATTCACGGCGCGGTAAATCCCGACAACATTTTCGTTGAGTCGAAATTCACTTCGCTGGGCGAATTTGGCGAGGAAGAGTCGGTTAAGTTAGGCGATTTTGGTTGGAGTGGCGTGCGTACGGTGGAAGCGACCACGCCCGGCGACGACCAAGGGCCGGACATGATCAGCGCTCTGGCTTTCTCGGCGCCGGAACAACTTCAGCCCGATCTGCCCGTCGATGCGCGGGCGGACATGTATGGATTGGCGGCGGTGGCCTTTTACATTATTAGCGGCCGGCCACCGTTCTCGGGCGATCTGATGCGTCTAGTGGTGCAGAAGACCATGGGCGAACCTCCGGGTTTGGACAAGATCTGCCCTGACCTACCCGACGCCGTGACGGAATTGATCATGACCGGGTTGAATCGCGAAGCTGGTGCGCGCCCGCCTTCGATCACGGCCTGGATCGCCGAACTGGAATCTACGGTAGGCGTCATGGCATCGGTCGGCGCGTCGTTGCCGCAGATCGTGGTCAAAGCGCCCCCTGGGTCTCGCGTTTTTTTGGATGACGAAGAGCAGGGTCAAACCGATCGGACCGGAGTATTTACCTTGCTAGCGGCTATGCGCGGCGTGCACTTGGTCCGGGTCCAACTTCCGAACGGGAACGAATCGGAAAGTCTGGTTGAGGTCTCGTATTCCACCGGTGGTCAAGACCTCGTAGTCGATGCGTGGACCGCGCAGTCGGCGCCTAACGCAAGCGTTGCGGAGCCCTCACCAACGGTAGAACCGGCTCTTGGAAGACCTACCGGTGAGTTGGCGATGCCGGTCGAAGAACCGGTCGACCAACCGGCCGATGACGTTAGCTTTACAGTGTACCGCCCGGAAATGATCGCGCCCGAGCAGTGGTATTCAATGCTGGCTTTCGCCCATTTGACGAACCGGCCGGCAGATGCACCCGCCCACGAACCGCCGCCGGCGAAGATCGTTGCTGAACGCGCCGCGGCCGCATTGGGTGGTGATCTTTCGGCTTTCGCCGCACGGCAGCAGGATAGCCCGACCGGGATTCCGCGTGATGGCGAACTCACTTTCAAACCGCACATGAAGGGAATAGCCTTCAATCCGGAAAGCGTGACCTTCCGCTGGACCGAACCCGTTCATCAGCAGGAATTCCGGCTGCGGGCGCCCAGTGAACTTGAAGGCACCACCGCGCGCGGACGATTGAGTGTTTATCTGGGTAGCATTCTGTTGACCGAGATCCCGTTAGCGATACCAGTGGGCAGCACGGTGGGCGTGCAGACGCCGGCCCAGCAGCCGGTTTCGAATTCACCGCGTAAGGTCTTTGTCTCGTATTCGCATCAAGATCGCGCGATCGTCGAAAGAGTCGAACGGTGCGTCAACGATTCGCACTTGGGCCTGATATATTTGCGCGATGCGACACGTTTGCGCGCAGGTCAAGAGTGGAATCCGGAATTAATGAAGATGATCGATCAGGCGGATATTTTCCAACTGTTCTGGTCCTGGAATTCGCTGAAGTCCACGTTCGTGCGGCAAGAGTACGAATACGCTTTGTCGCTCGGACGCCGCGGTTTTGTGCGGCCAGTCTATTGGGAGGATCCATTTCCCGAAGAACCGCAAAGTGAGCTCCCGCCCGAGGATCTGCGCAAGCTGCACTTTGAGAATATGGCGAACATCTTCAACACGGCACGCCCTACTGGTACCTTGATCCCGCCGGGCGTCTCAATGGCTGAACCAAAACCAGAATTGTCTACGCCCGTGGCTGCACTAGCCGTTGAGGTACCGCCTGCGGCGGAACCGCGAGCCGGCGGCGAACGTCGCGCCGATTGCCCGACCTGTAAGCAGAGTATTCGTGCGTCGAGCAAGTATTGCCGTTTTTGCGGGTCGCAGGTTGCGACCAAGCCGCTCGAGAAGGAACACCTTCCAATGTCGGCGCCGGAACCAGTTCACGAATCCGCGATGCCGTTGCCCTCGCCTAGAACGCCCGACTTTACCGATACTTTGGGCAGTGTGGGTAGTGCCCATTTTGAAGTGCCTCGCGAATCTATCGCCCCATCCGCACTTTCCGACCCGTTGCCGGCCGCCTCGATCGCAGATCCGCGCCAGGCGTCGGCGGCGCCGCCAATGATCCCAGCGGTTCGGCCGCCGGTAAAGACCGAATCATCAGAAGCGGTCAACCTGCCTCTGTCCCCCGCACCCGAAGCCCCCGCGGAAGACAAAAAGGCCTATCTCATTTTGGTGATCATTGGATTGTTGATCTTGTTGCTGCTGGGCGGGATCATTGGGATCGGACTTTACTGGTTTTTCTACTTGCGGGGGTGACACGTTCCCTCAAACTACCAACGAATTGCCCGGCCGGTTGGGTTCGTAACGAACCGTGATCCGCTGGCCGGGGGCATAGTAGTTCAGGCGTAGACGCTGCTCGGCGTCTAACTCTTGCGCCGATTCGTAATCGGCCCCGTTGATGCAGTAGGAATAGACTATCTTGGGAAGGTCGCCTTCGGCATCCACGATATCCAACACCACGCCTTCAGTTATGCGCCCCGATCGGAGCAGGTGAGTGCGCCAACTATCCGCAGATGCCTTCGGTTTACGCTTTAAAAAATCGAACAACGCCATACCAAGCCCATACTAACGTAATTGGGTCTGGTCTGCCGAACCTTTACGTGTCTTGTCGACCGGTTTACCCGCTTTTTCGACTACGCCATCACGTATGACCATATCGTCTTCGGTGCCAAATATCTTGTCGGCGCCGGGCGTACGCAATTCGTAGCTGGTGAACGAAACGGTCTCGCCCGAAGTCTCGTCGGAACCCGAATCGGTCAGCGACGCCGGCCTGATGCGTGGCGCGTTCAGTCTTCCTTGGTTCATCTTCTGCGGTGAAGTCGTGGCCAATTCAGTCCACGGCCGATAAGTTGCTTGGTCTGAATCATTCAACAGATCGGCTATGACGCCGTCCGGATCCGGCAGCTTGCGTAGATCGGCGGGAACCGTCGGTAGCGTGCCAAAACGCCCACGATATTCCAACAATATGCGGTCGTAGGCGTAAGCACGTGCGAATTGTTCGGCATCAATGCTAAGCCGGTAGGTGTGGATCCGATCGGGAATAGTGATCCCGATCATCGCCAAAAACGCCACCGCGCAAAAGGCGGTCGTGGCAAAACCAAGATGCATCGGCAGTCCGCCCACAAAGCGAGCCGGCTGACGGCGGACGCCTGACCATATCTTCCGGCTGGCCCACAGCGCGACCAATGACAACGGGATCAACATGAACTTGTATTCCCAAACGGCGGCTTCGGCAACGCCCATGATCGTCCAAAAGCCATAACTTGGTGGCGGGGTTTGGACGAGGCTGATCATCGTGATGGCCACCAAAGAGGCGACCAAGAGCGCGCCCATCGCGGTCACGAACAGGCCACGACCCAAATAGGGAAGTTCGCGGTCCGGCCGGGCCAACGGTTCACCCACCGAGCGGACTCCGCACTGGTGGCAACCAGAACTCATTAGACCCTTGAATTTAAACCCGCAACACGGGCAGACAGTTTTCTTAACACGCCGGGCGACCGGCAATTGGGGGGCTTGTGCTTCCATGAATGGTTATTTTACCCTAAAAAGGCAGATCAAAATTACAACTATTTGGCCCTTAAAAATTCAGGCTCGGATTTGGTCTCGATATTTCTAATGCTAACGTGCTCGGCCGCTCTCGGTTCGACCGCGGCCTCCGAATCCAATCGTTGCAATTCGGTCCAAGTGTGGTACATCCGGTGCGCAAACGTCCAATAAGAACCTACGGCGATCACCCACAACACCGCCGGCATCCGGTTCAGCAGAAAGTGCGTCGAATATGGATGAGTGGTCAACGCCCCGATGATCAACAAGACGACGCGCTCGGGACGGCGCAAAAATCCCACATCGCATTTCGGGATCAGACTTTCCGCCCGGGCGCTGGCGTACGAGACCATGACCGATCCCATTAACCCTGCACCTGCCAGAAAGACGTTCAAAGTAGAGTGATATTGCGTGTCGCGAGCGTAAAACACCATCAAACCCACGAACACGACCATATCCGACAGCCGGTCGAGCGAAGAATCCAGGAAACCGCCAAAACGCGTTACCCGGCCCGACAATCGCGCCACGCTGCCGTCCAACATGTCGAACAGGTTGGCGACGATCAACGTCACGCCGGCCCAGAAAAAATGGCCCCAGCCAAACAACAGGCCGCAGCCAATATTAATGGCCACGCCAATGACGGTTAGGAGGTTCGGGTTGATCCGGCTGTATGCCAGACCACGCACCATCGCGTTGATGATACGGCTCGCGCCTCTGCCTATGCTTGAACCGAACAAGTCTTAGCCCTTGCTCCCGCTTACCGTCCAACTAACCGCTGGCTGGTAAAACCGATCCCGCATAATAGAAACGGGACGAGGTAAAGTCAAGATTTTCCCGGACTATTTTGGCGCCCTCTCCTCCCACGGAGGCCGGCGGCCAGCAGATCCGAGCTTAGGTGTTCGCCTGGTCGTGAATCGTTGCCAAGCTTCGAATTTCAAAGGTACGCGCACCCGCCGGGGTCCGCACCACTACCTCGTCGCCTTCTTCTTTACCCATTAAACTCTTGCCTACGGGCGAGGAAGTCGAGATCAAACCCGCGTTAGGGTCGCTCTCTTCAGCCGTTACCAGTTTATAAGTGACCTCTTCATCACGTTCTCCGTCGTATAAGACCAATTTCGACCCATACGCAGCCTTATCGTGGGGTAACTTGGTTAGATCGATCGAGGATATCTCGCCCAGCCGTAGGCGAAGTTGTCCCATGCGCGCCTTGACCATCTCTTGACGGTCCAACGCTGCACGATACTCGGCATTCTCCCTCAGATCGCCCCATTCCAGGGCGCGTTTGATCTCCTTGGGCAAATGTACCCTTAGTTCAGTGTCCAGCTCTTCCAGCTCGTCTTGGAGCCGTTGTCGTATCGCTTGGGTCAATTTATTGTTACTCCTGCTCCGATTATAGCATCAATTTCCTTAGAAATTCGCATAAATCGGCCACTAAAAGGCGTCGGCTAGGGCATTCTGCGCAT
>JBDSEC010000230.1:0-18131 GCA_039920205.1 Pyrinomonadaceae bacterium | reverse complement strand
ACCGGCCGAGACCGAGACCGATCTGGTCGATTTCGCCTCAGAGTCGGAAACGTACGATGCGGAACCGGAGACGGAGGAGGCCGCCGGCTATGAAGATGCCGACGCGACCGTGGCCAATGAACCGTGGCGCGCCGAAATGGCGACCCGCCGTGGTGGACGCCGCCGCCGCCGGCCCGGCAAGGGTGAAGGTGAAGAGGGTGCCGAAGACGGCGAAGCCGCGGCCAGCGAACCCGAGGAAGTTGAAGAAGCTCCGGTCGAGGCCGCCCCGGCCGCCGCGGAACCCGAAGCCTTGCGCCGGACCGGTTCGCGTGACCGTCCCGATCGCGGCGACCGCAGCGATCGAAGCGACCGTCCCCCGCGTGGGGGCGACCGCAATGACCGTAACGACCGCAATGATCGTGGACCGCGGAATTCTGGCAGTGCCAGCAGTTCAAGCAGTTCGGCTCCGCGCGAAGGACGCGATTCCCGTCCGCCGCAACGCGGTGGCGGTGGCGGCCGTGATCGCCGCGACCGGCAGACGCCGACCATCACTGATCTTTTGCGCGAGGGCCAAGAGATCTTGGTCCAGATCGCCAAGGAACCGATCGCCCGCAAAGGCGCGCGCATCACATCGCACATTGCATTGCCCGGCCGCTTCTTGGTCTATATGCCGACCGTTGAACACGTCGGCGTATCGCGCAAGATCGAATCGGACAGCGAACGCGTTCGTCTGCGCAAACTGATCCAAAAGATCCGCGCCGAAGAGGATGTGCCGTCGGGCGGTTTTATCGTCCGCACGGCCGGCACTGGCATTAGTGAGCAGGATCTGCGCGACGACGCGCGTTATTTGGTTCGTTTGTGGTTAGACATCCGCAAGGGAGCGGAAAAGACCAAGGCGCCGAATCTGGTTCACCAAGATCTGGATCTGGTCGAACGGCTTTTGCGCGATCAGCTCTCGGATGATTTCGCCGCGATCCGCGTCGATACCGAAGACGAATATCAACGCATCGTCGAGTTCATCAATTTGATCCAGCCGCGCATGGTCAACCGGGTCAAGCTCTATACCCGCGACACTCCCATTTTGGAAGCGTTCGGCGTGCAGGCCGAGATCGAAAAGGCCATCAAGCCGCGTGTTTGGTTGCGTTCCGGTGGATATCTGGTGATCAACCAGACCGAAGCCTTGGTCGCCATCGACGTCAACACCGGGAAATTCGTGGGCCGCGGGGCGACCCGTTTGGAAGACACCATCACGCGCACGAATCTGGAGGCGGTCGACGAGATCGTTCGGCAGATCCGCCTGCGCGATCTGGGCGGCATCATCGTGCTGGACCTGATCGACATGGAAGACCGCCGCAACCGGACCCGCGTGATGCAGGCTCTGCAGGATGCGCTGCAACACGACAAGTCGCCGACCAAGGTGCTGTCGTTCAACGATTTCGGTCTGGTGATCATGACCCGCAAACGGGTCAAGCAATCGCTGGAACGCACGTTGTGTGCACCGTGCAGCTATTGCCAGGGGGCGGGGCTGATCAAATCGGAACAGACCGTGGCCTACGAGATCTTGGAAGAGGCACGGCGATTGGGTAAGGGCCTGAAGGGCGCTGGCATCAAGCAGGCGACGTTGCGCGTCCATCCCGAAGTGGCCAAAACCCTCCGCACCACGGAACGCGATGTGTTGAACGAGATCGAGGATTACCTCGGCACGTTGGATATCACCAGCGATCCGCAACTGCATCAGGAACTGTTCGATTTCGCGTTCATTTAGGTTAGTTTGACCTACCGTTATGAGTGCATTTAGCAAGGTTTGGAAAGCGGCAGCCATTGCCGGCGGCGCGGGCGTCGCTGCCATGGCTGCCGTTAACGCTTCGATCCGGCGCAATGCGGCGGAGCCGGACGATTCTGTCATGGGCGGCGAGTCGGCCATTTACGAATGGCAAGACGGCGACGTGCATTTCAAAGTCGCCGGCGAACCGTCGGACACCGGACCGGTCGTAATGGTCCACGGCATCGGGGCGGGTTCTTCCAACTTTACCTGGCGGAAGAATTTCGTGGAATTGGCCGGACACGCCCGCGTGTTCGCACCCGATCTGCTCGGGTTCGGATTGTCGGGAAAGCCCGGCGGAGTTAGATATGACGCGGAATTGTTCGCGGAATTGATCGGCGATTTCTTGGACGAAGTGTCCGGACCGGCGCATTTGGTGGCGGCATCGTTAAGCGCTGCGTATGCCGTGCAAGTCGCGGTGCGTAATCCCGAGTTAGTACGGTCCTTGACGGTGATCTCGCCGACGGGATCGGCTACGCAGAGTGATCGGCCTGGTGTCACGGGGGCGGCCTTTTATGGATTAATGAATTCGCCGGTGCTGGGCACTTCTTTCTATAACGTGTTTACCAGCGAACGCAGCATCCGCGATTTCGCGCGGTTGCAATATTTTTACGACCGCCGCCGCGTTACCGATCGGTTCGTGGCGCATCACTACGCCACCAGCCACCAGCCCGGGGCACAGCATGCGATCTCGGCCTACCTTTCGGGCTATTTGAACACCGACGTGCGCGCCGATTTCGCCGGGTTAAAGCAACCGGTGACGATGGTCTGGGGTAAGCAGGACGAGACCAATCCGCTGATCAACGCCGCGGCGTTGTTGCAGTTGAATCCCCGCGCGCGGCTACAGATCTTCGACCGCTGCCGCATGAGCCCGCACGAAGAGTATCCGGAAAAGTTCAACGAACTGATGCGCGAATCGATCCAACCACGGCCAGCGAAAGTGATCGACATCTCGAGCGCGCAGGGCGCCTAGGCCGTCCGACAGACTGTTAATCTGTCGAATCTCCATTCCAATCGAGCACATTGATTTTTACCAGGCCAGTTACGAAACGAGAATCGACAGACTAACAGTCTGTCGTACCTTAGTCCGCCCAGGCGACGCTAAGCTCGCGCAGGGGCATCGATTCGGTCGCGTCGATCGCGGGCGTAAGGTCCGCGCGGTTAACGGGTTGATAGAGAATATCGCGCTGTTGTGGAATAAAGCCGGCCTCGCGGATCAGATAACGCAACAACTTTTCATCCGCTTCATTATGCGCGCCGGCTGCTGATACCACGTTCTCTTCGATCATCACCGAACCCATATCGTCTGCGCCAAAACGCAGCGCGACCTGGCCCAGCTTTAACCCTTGCGTTAACCACGACGATTGAATGTGATCCACATTGTCCAAAAATAGACGCGACACCGCCAGCATCTTCAAATAATCGACGCCGGTCAGTTCTTCCTTGATGCGTTTACCCAAGGCGGTGTTTTCGCGCTGGAAAGTCCACGGGATGAAGGCGGTAAATCCGCCGGTCTCGTCCTGCACATCGCGGATACGTTGCAGGTGTCGCACGCGGTGGGTGACGTTGTCGCCAATACCGAACATCATCGTCGCACTGGAACGCAAACCTACCTTATGCACGGCGCGCATCACATCCAGCCATTCTTGCGTTGTGCACTTGGTCGAGACGCGTTTGCGGACCTCGTCGTCCAAGATCTCGCCGCCGCCGCCGGGTAAGCTATACAAACCCGCGGCCTTAAGGCGCGCCATGATGGTTTCGTAATCCAGCCCGGAGATCAAGTGGATGTTATGGATCTCGGGTGGGGAAAAGCAGTGCAACTGTACGTTGGGATATTTCGCGTGCAGCGTACGCAACAGGTCTTCGTACCACTCAATGCCAAAGTCCGGGTGAAGGCCGCCCTGCATCAACACCCCGGTGCCGCCCAGGGCGATCGTTTCCTCGATACGCCGGCCGATCTCTTCGATCGAGTGCACATAGGTGTCCGGTTTGCCCGGCCGACGGTAGAACGCGCAGAAGGTGCACACGACATTACAAACGTTGGTGTAATTGATATTGCGGTCGATGATGTAGGTGACCACATCCCCCGGGTGCTTACGCTGCCGAACCTCGTCCGCGGCGACGCCGATGCGCGCAATATTCGGCGATTCCAACAACGCCGTGCAATCTTCACTGGTCAGGCGTTCACCCGCCAGCGCCCGGTCCAAAATTGGTTGAATATTATTGCTCATGCCTTTCGATCAATTGTAGTTTGACGGCCGCGGTTTATCAATTTGGTGGAAGGATTCAACCGGAGGTAACAGAGAAAACAGAGAAAGTAAAAGCTGGCCGTATGACACAATCACCGTGGTTTGGGACCAGGTCCCAATGGGTCGAGTTTCGATAAAAAGTCAAACATGCCTTCTCTGTTAACTCTGTTTCCTCATGTTAAATGACTTTCAGCGGTTCACAAATTTCAACTCGCGCACACTTGGTATTAACCCATGCTTATGCGCCAATTCGTAATAGAGATGCAAACCGGCCAACATCTCTTCGTCCAATACAAAGCTTATGTTGGACGTCAAATACTCGACCAATTCGGCGGCTGGAAGCCCGGTCGACTGTGCGTAGAACTCCGCGATCTCGTCTACACGAGCCAGCCCCTCATCCCGCGCGGCGGCGAAGTCGATCGCCGCCACCCGATCAGTTGTGTCGGCCCGCGCCATCCAGAAGGCAAATACAAAGGCGCGGCCGGTGAATTCGCGCCACACACCCGCCAAGTCGAATACCTGCAGACCCGAACGCTGAAACGTCATCGCCGGGTCGCCGATCAACAACGCCGCATCTGCCGCCGCCAACATGGCCGGCAGATCGGGTGGGTGCGAGATCCATTCCGGCTCCACGCCGATGAACTCGCGAAAGATGATCTTGATCAGGGCCACTGACGTGCGTGACGACGTATCCAGCGCCACGGATCGTACCTGTTGCAGATCGGCGCATCGCGTGGCAAACACCACGCTCCGCACCTGACGCCGCGAACCTACGCACACGTCCGGCACGGCCAGCACGTTCTCCAGATGCTGATACTCAATGGCCGGCACCAAGGCGCCATCGACTAACCCCTGCGCCAACATATCAGCGCAACGTGCGGGCGCCGTGTCGGTCAAAAGGCAAACTTCGCCCTGACGCGGACCGTGAACAAAGCTCCAGATCAACGGCGCGGTGTTCGAATAGCTGCTGGCCGCCAAGCGCGGCCGCGAATCTCTTGCAGGTTCCAATTCGACGTAACTCCCTCAAAAGGTTGCGCTTTCTACGCTAAACGAATTACCCCGTTTGCCACAAGTGGCGGGCAGGCGGGCGAGTACGATAGGATATTTATATTGATGTTAGCCCGTTATATACATAAGCAAGAGCGGCGCCACGCCGGCCGGGACACCAATCGATTGGTGCGTCCGTTTGAATGGGGAACCGAATTCATCCGCGACCACGTCAACGGCGACGATCCGCGGGTGTTATTTGCGGATCATGCCCAGGCAGCCTTGGTGGACAGCGACGCGTATTTTGCCGTGCCGCCCGTGACGGATTATGTGATGGCCGATGGCCGTTTGACCTGGACTAGCGTTACCCACACGCCTTCGCCCGAGAACAACGTGGTTCGCGCGCAATTCTTTCCCGCCGAACATCGCCCGGGACAGCCGAAGAAATGCGTTTTGATCTTGCCGCATTGGAACGCCGATCCGCGGAGCTATATTTCGCTTTGCCACCTGCTGAACCGGTTAGGTTATTCCGCGTTGCGTCTTACGCTGCCTTATCACGAAGAGCGCAAGCCGGCGGAACTTGAACGCTCGGAATTTTTGGTTAGTTCAAACATCGGGCGCACGCTGCAGTCTATGCGGCAGGCCGTGTTGGATACCCGCTCGGCCTTGGATTGGCTGAAGAATGAAAAAGGATTCGATCGC
Source organism: Pyrinomonadaceae bacterium (assembly GCA_039920205.1). GTDB lineage: Bacteria > Acidobacteriota > Blastocatellia > Pyrinomonadales > Pyrinomonadaceae > JBDSEC01. The sequence continues at coordinate 12,392 of JBDSEC010000230.1, read as the reverse complement.
ATTGGATTGGTCGGCACCAGTATCGGTTCGTGCACGGGATTTCTAGCGGCCGCGCACGACACGCGGATAGATATGGGTGTGTTCAATCACGTCTCGAGCTTTTTTGCCGATGTGGTGTGGAACGGTATCTCGACCCAACACGTACGTCATGGCATTGGCGAGGCGATCCCGCTGGACCAGTTGCGTCATTACTGGGCGCCGATCAGTCCCTTCCCCTTTATCGAGCGCGTGGCGCGGATGGATCCGCGGCCGATGCGTTTCATCGCCGCGCGTTATGACCTGACCTTCCCGGCGGATCTTTCCAGGCAAGTGATCGCGGAAGCGCGCCGGCACAACATTCCGGTCGATGTCGCCTGGCTGCCGTGTGGCCATTACACCAGCGGCGATAAACCGTGGGTATATTTGGCCGGGTGGAAGATCGTGAGTTTTATCAGGAAGCACCTGTAAGAATAGCGGTTAGTGGTTAGCCGTTAGCCAGCGGCATCTGGCTCGTTTTCCGGCTAATGGCTAACGGCCAACAGCTAATGGCTGAAAGAATTATGATCGTTTCTTGTAGCCAGTGCGGATCCAAAAATCGCGTCGATCCGGAGACAGCGGAGGTAAACCAGCCGGTCTGCGGTAAGTGCGGTACGTTGTTGGATCTTTCTCGGGCGGTGAATGAAGAAAAGAAGCCTGTCGTTGTAACTGACGGCAGTTTTCAGCGCGATGTGGTTAACGCGTCCAATGAAAAGCCGGTAGTGGTCGACTGCTGGGCCGAGTGGTGCGGCCCGTGCCGCATGCTGGCACCCGCGCTTGACGAGTTAGCGCGTGAATCCGCCGGCCGTTATCGCATCGCGAAACTGAATGTGGATGAAAACCCGATGACGTCGGCCAACTTTCAGATCCGCAGCATCCCGACGTTGTTGATATTCAAGGGCGGCAAGATGGTGGACCGCATCGTTGGCCTGCAATCGAAACAGGTCTTGGCGATGAAGTTGGCGCAACACTGACCCGAACCAAGGAGACCTTATGCGTTGGAGAGATCAAAGAGAGAGCTCGAATATCGAAGACCGCCGCGGCGTGTCCGGCCGTGGCATTGCGGTTGGCGGGGGTGGGTTGAGCATATTAATTATCGTGATCCTCGCGGTCTTGTGCGGCAAGGATCCGCGCCAATTGCTCTCGCAACTACCGACGGATCCGGGCGGTGGCGCACCGCAACAACGACAGAACGCCCCCGCGGCACAGAATGACGATATGAAAAAATTCGTCGCCTCGGTCTTGGGCAGCACCGAAGATGCTTGGGGCGACATTTTCCGCCGCAGCGGCCAGCAATACCGGAAACCAACCTTGGTCCTCTTTACCGATTCGGTCCAATCGGCCTGTGGCGTGGCCGGCGCATCTTCTGGCCCCTTCTATTGCCCGGGCGATGAAAAGCTTTATCTTGATACTGCGTTCTTTAAGGAGCTCAAGGATGATTTCGGCGCGCCCGGTGATTTCGCGCAGGCCTATGTGATCGGCCATGAAGTGGGCCACCACGTGCAAAAACTGACCGGTATCTCGGACAAAGTGTCGCGCGCTCAACAGAATGCGAGCGAGCAGCAAGCGCTCCAACTCTCCGTGCGATTGGAACTGCAAGCCGATTGCTATGCGGGTATTTGGGCCAAGTTTGCGCAAGGCAAAGGTTTGCTCGAAGCGGGCGATGTGGAGGAGGCGCTCAAAGCCGCATCGGGGGTTGGTGACGATTCGATCCAGCGCCGCACTCAAGGCTACGTGGTGCCGGAATCGTTCACTCATGGTTCCGCCAAGGACCGCATGAGTTGGTTCGATCGCGGATTTCAATCGGGCGATGTACGCCAGTGCAACACCTTCGGCGGACAGTAACATCGATCAGAATAAACACCTGCGGCCAGTCATTCTCTGGAATGGCTGGCCGCTTCCACGTTCGGTCCTGCTTCTACCGGATCGCTTGTTTTAGTGCCGTGCCGTTCACGAAAACCTTCACCCGCTTGACCGACGCGAATTGTTTTGCGACGGCATTGATCTGCTCGGTAATACGCGGTTCATCGCAAACGCCGGCGACGGATATTTGGCCGGTGAAATGTATCGTCGCGGTGCCTCTGCTGATCGTCGCACTCTTGAGTTTTAGGTCCGGGCCAATCCAATAGTTATTTAACTCAAGGTCGACGCGCTTTTTGATGGGTTCCTTAACGGCGAGCAACTCCTCGATCGCTGACTTGAGCGGTGTATTAGTCGGCGAGATCGTTCGAACCTCTTTTACGAGGCTGTCGCCGCAACCGATTCGTTTGCCGCTATAACCATCATCACTAAGGGCAACGAGATAGATATTGACCGAGGTGGTTGTCGCGCGAGTCGGCGGTGTTCCTTTACCCAAAGCGCTTACCGAGCACAAGGCGATGATCAGGATCAAGACTAAGTGTTTCACGATTTACCTGCTTCCTTTTGGTTACGGTCGGGGACGGGGGTCCAAGACCAAGTTTGGGAGCTGAATTCTGACCAGCTAAAGATCATTTGCCGGCTGGTTCCGGATGCTGCGGTGGCGGCGATTCTGACAGATACCCGTCAAATTTAGCAAGCGGCTTGGTCCACCCGCCCGGCAGAGAAGGGCCGTATCAAACCCTCAATGATACGGACGACTGTTCAAAAGGCTTTTGCGGGCCCCCCTCTCCCGATTTTGGGTGGAGGGAGCCGGAAAAAAACCGCGCCAACTCCAGCTTTTAATTAAATCCTGTCTAACCGGGTGAAATTAAAAGTGAGACTTGGGAATTGAAGTATTCTCGCATCGGCATCCCCAGGCCCGGACCATAGTATTAGGGGGGCTGCCGGGTGGTGCGCGAGGGTTGCCTTTTGCCAACGGCACCCTCCCTGACGGTTGGGTTTCTGCCGTGCTGCCGCACCCGCCCTGACGGTCTGGTCCTGCCGCGGGTGAAACGAGTACGGCGGAAACCCGACCAAAGGGAGGGTGCTATCGGGCTATTCTCTTTCTGCGCCTTGAGCGCGAAGCCAACTCCCACTTTTAAATACCCTCCCGCTAACCCAGCGGGTACGCAATTGATTGACTTTGCGTATTGCCGGTGATAGAAATCCCGACAAATTGTATTGTCTGCCCCTTCGGTCGGGCGGTTTCCAGATCTGCCCGGCTGGTTGTGATCCCGCAAAGTGTCAAAAGGAGAGAGTTGATGAAACGGATCCATCTGATCGCCCTGTTGAGCGTTGCCACTTTCTTATTGCCGGCTTGTCAGCCGACCGCCAACGCGCCGACCACCAACGATTCAAATTCGGCGAACACGAACACCAGCAAACCAGCACCGCCGCCGACAAAGGAAGCCTTGCTGGCGCGCGAGACCAAGGCGTTTGAAGCGTGGAAGAACCACGACCGCAAGTATTTTGAAGATTTCCTGGCGGATAATTTTGTCGGATTCGGACCGGGCGGGCGTGTCACGCGTTCGGCCGCGATCGCCGCCATCGTCGACCCGGCATGCACGGTCAAAACATTTTCGCTTTCCGAAGTACAGATGACGCCAGCCGGTGCCGATGCGGCGGTCCTGACGGAAAAGGCGACACAGGATTACACCTGTGGGAGTAGCAAAGGTGACCCGGTCACCTGGGCCGCGACGGTCTATGTTCGCGCCGGCGATCAGTGGAAGGCGATCTATCACAACGAGGTCCCCGTGGGCGGGTCAAAGAGCAAGTCCACCCCACCTGCCAGTACCGAAGCGGCCGAGAACCAGGCGTCCGATCCGGTGACGAATGAACTTCTGGCCACGGAAAAGAAGGCTTGGGAGGCGTGGAAATCTCGCGATGCCAAGAACATGGAGCCAATAATTGCGAATGATTTCGTATTGCTCGACCCGACCGGTCGACGGAACGATCGGGCCGGCGCGTTCAAGTTCTGGTTCGAACCCAAGTGCGCGGTTAGCAGTGTTGCGCTGTCAGACGCGTCAGGAACGTCGTTGGGCAAGGACGCGGGACTTTTGACCTTCAAAGGGACGGCGGTGGGGAACTGCGAGGGATTTGCGTTGACGGCGCTTTGGGGCACAACAGTTTATGTCAAGAAAGGGGATTCGTGGAAAGCCGTCCTGATCATTGAACAGCAGGTGTAGCGCAGCAATTCCCAACTGGTTGAAAGGGCGCGGCGAGGTTCGGTCGTCGCGCTTTTTTTCAATCGCTCCTTCCGGTCAAGCCGGGCGGTGCCTTTTCTCCCTCCGGATACGATAGACGGTTTGAGCCGTTCGCAATATAACCCGAATCAACAAGAGGGTCTGCAGACTAGCTAGCTAGCTAGCTAGGGCGGTCGGCGCGCAGTTCCAATCGACTTTCTGCGGCTCCGCCGCTCTATGTGCGGCGATGGCTCCGCCTCGCCTAAAAGTAGCCCCTGCCGGGTCTTTCCGGGGCTACGCCCCCGGCGGCATAGCCGCAATCTACTTTAGTTAACTGCCGGAAAGGTAGAACCTTTCCGCACATAAAGCGGCATAGCCGAGTTACCGACGTAAACTTTGATTACACGCCGTCGATAGGTGCCCAGAAGAGGCAACCCTCCAAACGAAACATCGACCATTTCGAAATTTTGCAAGCGGCTCGGTTTGTCTGACGACGCATGAATGGAAGGGAGCCTTTTCAAATTGAAAAAGACCCGTCAGGAAACTGGCACCGTCAGGTTAACAACCTGTCGTACTCATCCCCCACAACTGTGTGGCTTGTACCGGACCGGCCAAAGTGCCAGAATTAATCGAACGACTCTAGTTTGCCGGCAAGGACGGAAATGTTTCTTCTGGGTGCCGCAAAGAACCATCCCATTGTTTCGCGCTTCGCGGCCGCTTTGGTCGTGTCGATCGGGATAACTCTATACTTGGCCTTTTCGATCAACGCTGAGCGCCTGCCCATCAAAACCTACACCGTCGCCGATGGTTTGTTGCGCGACAACGTGTATCGCATCAAACAGGATTCGCGGGGGTTTTTGTGGTTTTGCACTGTAGAAGGGATCTCGCGCTATGACGGCTACGAATTCATAAATTTCACCACGGCGGATGGCCTTCCAGACCGTCACGTAAATGATTTTTTAGAAACAAAAGACGGTACCATTCTCCTCGCCACGGGTAAGGGATTGGTCCGGTTGAATCCGACTGGCAGGCGTGGTCCAACCCGGGACCAGGTTCCGCCGCTTTTTACCACCATACTTACCTCCAACCCGAAAGCCGCGGAGATCTCTGTTTTATTTGCCGACACGCGGGGTCAGGTCTTTGCCGGTACCGAAGACGGGCTCTACAAATTGAGCGATCGGTTTGAACTGGAAGCGGTGCCTTTGGGCCAATTAGCGTCTGAAACCAAGACGCTTTCGATCACTTCGATCATGGAAGATCGTCAGGGATCCCTTTGGATCGGTACCCAGGGCAGCGGTTTGGTCCGTCTTTGGTCGAATAACCAAGTGGAACTTTTTGGTGCTGAAGATGGATTGCCAGTCGCAAGTATCTCTGCCCTGATGCAAGATCGGGAGGGCCGGGTTTGGGTGGGCTTTAGACCTAATGCCCGTTATGCCGGACTGTGCAAATTGGTGATGGAGCCAATAAAAGGTCAGCCGATCGTAGATCGATATTATCAGCAAAAAGATGGTCTGCCGTCTGATTGGATCACTGATCTCTTTCAGTCGAGCGATGGTAAGTTTTGGGTCGGCACGATCCGAGGTTTGTGTCTTTGGCAAGGCGGGGAAAGTTCAGTCTGTAAGACCTTCACCGAAGCCCACAACCTCTGCGACGAGGAAGTTTGGAGCATTACTGAAGACAAAGACAACAATCTTTGGACCGGCACCCGGTGCGGGGCCAAGAAATGGGCGCGATACGGATTTACCTCCTTTTACGAGGCGGACGGGACCGGTAACACGAGGACCAATTCCATCTTCGAAAACTCAACGGGTGAGTTATTTGCCAGTTTTATCAAAAACGGCGTTCGGTCGGTCAGCCGATTTGACGGGGAGCGTTTCGAATTGGTCCAGCCCAAATTTCCCCCCTCAATATTGTATGCAGGTTGGGGTTGGAAACAGACCGTTTGGCAAGACAGTGTTGGCGACTGGTGGTTTCCCTTAGGCGCCGGACCCTATCGATTTAAGAAACCGGCGCGATTTGCCGACCTCGCTCGCTTGTCACCCCAAAAGCTGGACATGGGCGTCGACGGCAGCGAAGTCTTCCGCCTGTTCGAAGATTCGCGCGGCGATCTTTGGGTCGGCACGACCGGAACCGTGAATGCGCTACTCCGATGGGATCGTGCAACTAATACGTGGTACAACCTCTCGGAAAAAGTCGGGTTTGATGGAAACCGGCTGGCCGTTTCTTTTGTGGAAGATAAGGATGGGAATCTGTGGATCGGCACGGGGTGGGCCAACACTGATGATGGCAAAAGCGCTCTGATCCGCTATCGCGATGGGCAGTTTCGCATTTTTACCGAAGCGGATGGATTGCCGACCGGGTGGTGCCGGGACCTGTTTTTTGACCATCTTGGCCGTCTCTGGATCGCCAATCCAACCCACGGTCTATTGCGGCTGGATCAATTGAATTCGGCACCCTTAAACTTCACTCGCTACACGCCGGCGGACGGCCTTTCAAGCGTTGCCGTGACCAGCGTTACCGAAGACGCCTTTGGCCGGATCTATGTGGGAACCGGTCGCGGGCTTGACCGGCTTAATCCCGAAACCGGACAGGTCGAAAATTTCACGACAGCCGACGGGTTGCCTAATAGCAATGTCGAAGTTGCTTATCGCGATCGCCACAACGAGCTTTGGTTTGGGACGGTAAATGGGCTGGCGCGCTTTGTACCCGAACCTGAACGCCGGCGACAACCACCGAAAGTGCTTATCACTGGCTTGCGCGTTTCTGGTGTCCCGCAGGCGTTTTCAATATTAGGTGAAACTCAAGTCGCGAGGCTCGACCTGTCATCTGACCAACGACAGGTCACGGTGGATTTTGTCGGATTGGGCGCCAGCCTCGGCGAACCGCTGAAATACGAGTATCGGTTGGGATCCGCGGAGTGGACAGCAACCAAAGAACGTACCGTCAATTTCGCGAATCTGTCTGCGGGAGAGTATCGCCTCGAGGTGCGGGTTCGAACGGCGGACGGGATCTTAAGTGAATTGCCGGCGACGGTTTCATTTCGGATCGCCGCGCCGGTCTGGCAACGTTGGTGGTTCCTGTTAATGGTGGCCCTTACGCTGGCCGCAATCATCTATTACTTTTATAGATTCCGCCTACAACGGCTGTTGGAACTTGAGAAAGTCCGTACGCGCATTGCGACCGATCTTCACGACGATATCGGAGCAAACTTGACTCGCATTTCTTTATTGAGCGAGGTGGCGCGACAACGATCCGAGAACGGAAGCGGTCAACTAATGTCGTCGATCGCCGATATTGCTCGGGAATCGGTCGCGTCGATGAATGACATCGTATGGGCCATCAGTCCCGACCATGACAGTCTGTTGGATCTGACCCGGCGGATGCGGCAACATGCCGAAGAGGTTTTTACTCAGCGTGACATTGATCTCGTGTTTGAGGCGCCGGCTTCGACCGCCGAGCTGAAGCTAAGTGTCGGTGTTCGCCGGGATCTGCTCTTGCTCTTTAAAGAGGCGGTGAACAACGCGGCCAAACACTCGGGGTGTTCGCGCGTCGCGATCCAATTCCACTGCGACCATTCAATATTGCGTTTGCGTATCTCGGATAACGGCCAGGGCTTCGCCGCCGATCAATCGAGCGACGGACAGGGACTGCGCAGCATGACCCGTCGAGCTAAAACCTTGGGCGGAAAGTTGACGATCGATTCTCGTGACGGAACGACCATCGAATTGGAAATGAGCCGGGCCGATACCCGCACATAGGAGTAGGCGACAAGGGTCTGATTAAACCGTAGACTTACGGCACTGAGATGCTGACCACCGAAACCCATTCAATATCGACCAACACCGAAGACTCGCTTCGAGTGGTCATCATCGAGGACCTGCGCGATATACGCGAAAGCTTGGCGGCCCTGATCAATGGGACCCATGGCTTCCGGTGCGTGGCCGCCTTTGGCAGCGTGGAGACCGCGTTGGTGCGGATCAAGAACGAGCGACCCGAAGTGATCCTGACCGATCTGGGGTTGCCGGGCATGTCCGGGATCGAGGGGATCGAGCGCTTTCGGCAGATGTTTCCCGACGTGCCGATCATTGCCCTGACCATCTACGACAATGACGATCAGATCTTCAATGCGCTTTGCGCCGGGGCGAATGGCTATCTGCTGAAGAACACGCCCCCGGCGCGGTTACTGGAATCTTTGCGCGAGGCGTACGAGGGCGGTGCCCCGATGTCACCCAATATCGCGACCCGGGTGGTCAATCTCTTTCGCGAATTCCGTCCGCCGAATCACGCCGACTACCGTCTCACCCCGCAAGAAACCGAATTGCTTAGGTTGCTCATTGAAGGTCATCACAAGAAGACCGCCGCGCGCGAGATGAATATCTCGTTTCACACGGTTTCCTTCCATCTGAAAAATATCTACGAAAAGCTCCAAGTCCATTCCAAGTCCGAAGCCGTCGCCAAGGCGCTTCGCGAACATTTGGTCTAGCCGATCGACCTGCACATCAGAGTAGTTACGCTTTTGGCCTGTCTATCTCAATACTACAAATACGGTTCAAGTATTGAGATTTTTAGTAGGACAACAGCGATATGAAATCAGTAGCGAGAAACCAGGCTTCGTTTCAATTTCTAATTCCGATCTTCGCGACCATGATCATCGGTCTGGCCTCGACCGCAGTTTTCGCCGTGCCGACCTATGCGTTTCAGACGGGAACGGCAGCCATCGTTTCCGGCGTAACCGATACGGGAAGTCACTGTGATGACTGCGTTACCAACGTTGCGTTGCCATTTTCATTTAGTCTCTACGGCATTGGTTACACAACCGTCAATGTCGGCGCGAACGGCAATATTCAGTTCACCGGTAACGCCACCTTTGCCGGAAGCGACGGTTTGCCCGATTTCCACTACACCGACACGATCCTGGCTCTGCAGACCGATCTAAGGACGGACCAGTTGGGCGGCGGTATCTACACCTCAGTTTCTGGAGCGGCTCCAAATCGTATTTTCAATATCGAGTGGCGCGCGGTTCTGTTTAGCAACCCCGGCTTATCTGTGAATTTTGAGGTCCGCTTATTTGAAGGCACAAACCGGTTTGAGATCATCTACGGAGCAATTGCGGTCAACGGCTCGTCGCAAACCGTCGGCGTGGAAAAGGATAATACTGATTTTACTCAATTTGCGGGAAATACGGCCGGTACTTTGTTTGCCGGACTCGCACTAATTGCGGCATCGCCGACCGCCGCGGGCGTTTCGATCGGCGGACAGGTTTTGACGGCAAACGGAAATGCCATCGGCAAGGCGCGAGTTAGTTTAACCGCATCCAACGGCGAAACTCTTTATGCGCTGACCAATCCTTTCGGTTACTACCGTTTTGAAAACGTGGCGGTGGGTGGAACCTACGTTTTGGCCGTTGTTTCAAAACGCTACTCGATCGCGCCGCAAGCCATCAGCGTGACCGGCGAAATGACGGAACTAAATTTCATCGCTGAACCGTAAGGGGAAAACGCGAGGGGCGACGGCAAAATACATTTGTGCTTGTACGGGAAACAAATTATGAAGTTTCTGAAATTCGCGACCGTGATCTTGATTTTGGCTTGGTACAGCACCATCGCGTTCGCGCAGTCGACGGCGTTTTCTTATCAAGGGCGTCTGAACGAAGCGGGCATTCCGGCGACCGGAACGCGGTTCTTTCGCTTCACTCTATTTGATGAGAACGCCGTGGCGATCCCCGGCGCCGTGGTGGACAAGGTCTTGACCGTTACGAACGGCGTTTTTAGCGCGACGCTCGATTTCGGCGCGGCGGCGTTTCCGGGCGCGAATCGCACCTTGCAGATCTCAGTCAAAACCAGCGCTGGCGGCGTCTATACCGACCTTAGTCCACGCCAAGATATTCTCTCTGCGCCGTATTCGATAAAAAGTAAAACGGCGGACGTGGCCACCACCGCCGACCAACTCGGCGGCGTTGATTCATCCCTTTTCGTCCAAAAGGATGCCGGTGGCAACGTCAGCATTACCGGCGGTTTGACGGTCAACGGCGCGCTTTCGCTCGAGACCGTGAACGCGCAGACGCAATACAACCTTGGCGGTCAGCGCATTCTGGGGACGACTTCCGGCAATTTTTACGCCGGAATCGGCGTGGGGCAATCAAACACTGCTGGGAGTTTCAACACTTTTGTCGGAACCATCGCCGGGCGCGACAACACGACCGGATCGAGCAATTCGTTTTTCGGTTTTAACGCCGGGCTAAACAACACGATCGGCGGTTCAAATTCGCTTTTCGGCGATGGAGCGGGCACGGCGAACGTGGTCGGAAACGGAAACTCATTTTTTGGAACTCACGCCGGATATCTAAACACGTCGCATTTTAATTCATTCTTTGGCGCATATGCGGGACAGTCCAACAACACCGGCACGAATAATACTTTCGTCGGTACCAGTTCGGGCTCGGCAAATGTAACCGGGAATGACAACGCTTTTTTCGGTCGCGATACCGGCAGCGTGAATACGGCATCCTCCAATTCATTCTTCGGATCGTTCGCCGGCGGCAGCAATACGACGGGCGCCAGTAACACCTTCGTCGGCAGGGCCGCCGGAACGAACAATACCACCGCCGACTTTAATACTTTCGTAGGCACCAACGCCGGTTTTGCCAATTCGACGGGCACCGAAAATACCTTCGTGGGGAAAGATGCCGGGCTGCTTAACTCGACGGGCTCAGCCAACGCCTTTTTTGGACGCGGCGCCGGAGCGTCCAACCAAACGGGGGGTACAAATTCATTTTTCGGCAAAAACGCGGGTGTTGCCAACACGACCGGCGGAGCAGATTCCTTCTTTGGCGCCAATACCGGATTGCAAAACACGACCGGCACGGAAAATTCGTTCTTCGGCTCGGAAGCAGGGAGTTCGAACACAACCGGCGGCGGCAATACCTTGTTCGGCAACGGAGCGGGTTTCTCGAATCAGATCGGATTTTTCAATACCATCATCGGGCGCTTTGCCGGGTACCACAACACCGCGGGCCTTAATGCCTTTTTCGGCGCGGGAGCGGGCGAACAAAACACCGCCGGCACCAGGAACACCTTTGTCGGCACAAGTTCGGGAGGGTCAAACCAAACTGGTGACGACAATGCCTTATTCGGCTTTAATGCCGGGCGGAACAACACGGCCGGCAGTAATTCGTTTTTCGGTAGTTCCGCAGGATTCAGCAATATCACCGCAATTAATAATTCCTTTTTCGGAACGGAAGCGGGCAAGGCAACCAACTCGCCGTTTAATTCCTTTTTCGGGGCCTATGCCGGAACTCACAACACGACGGGTCTCGGTAACGCATTTTTCGGGGACAATGCGGGCGGCAACAATACGACCGGCGGTGTGAATACCTTCTTCGGCGGCAGCGCGGGTTTTAACAATATCAGCGGCAGCAATAATGCTTTTTTCGGCGACCGTGCGGGACAAAACACCAATGCCAATAACAATACCTTTTTCGGCACGAGTACCGGCTCAACGAACACGACCGGAACTAACAATACGCTGATCGGAAATCTCGCCAATGTTGGCGCAAGCAATCTCACTAACGCCACCGCCATCGGTGCGAACGCGGTCGTAAACCAAAGCAATTCCTTGGTCCTCGGCAACAACGCAAACGTCGGCATCGGCACGTCGGCACCAAACTCGAAATTAACGGTTGTCGGTTTGATCGAAACAACGACGGGCGGCGTGAAATTTCCCGATGGCTCGATTCAATCGACGGCGGGCGGCGTGTCGGCCGGAACGGTAATTCTCAATCAAACGATGCTCCAACCCACTGCCAATTTTAATGTTGCCGGCACCGGCACCGCGAATATCCTTAATGCAACGAGCGCCTTCCAGCTCGGTGGAGATCGCATTCTCAGCGGGTCGGCCACGGGCGGAAACCTCTTCGCCGGGCTTAATGCTGGAACCGTTAACACGAGCTTTTTCAACACGTTTGTCGGCATCAATGCCGGCGCGTCCAATGCTTCCGCTGGGGGCAATTCGTTTTTCGGATTTAACTCGGGGATTTCGACCACGAACGGTGGTTACAACACTTTTATCGGTATCGGTTCGGGGATATCCAATACCAATGGCGGAGACAATACGTACCTGGGAGCCGGGACTGGGCAACTGAACGCGGTCGGACAAGGCAATTCCTTCGTTGGCCGCAGCGCCGGAGTCAACAACGAAGCCGACGGCAATTCGTTTTTTGGTAAAAGTGCGGGCGGAAATAACGTCAGCGGCACCTTAAATTTTTTCGCCGGTTTTGAAGCCGGGATTAGCAATACG
>JBDSEC010000229.1:0-2964 GCA_039920205.1 Pyrinomonadaceae bacterium | reverse complement strand
CTGTTTCGCTCATCGCTACTAATCTCACCCTCTCTCCGCCCCCCTTGCCCTGAAACTCCTACTTCAGTATGGCAAAAGGGGACATTTCTGCTTGGGAGAAAGGGGACATTTCTGCTTGGGGCTAACAGTAAGGAACGTAGTTTTCGCTACGGTCAAAACACTAACGCACTACCAAACGATCATCCCACAAGATGCCAAAGCGGCCATAAATGACGACTTTCACTCTGGCATTTTGTTAACGTTGCTTCCTTGGCGTGCTGTGGCACTCAATGCTAGCGGATGGTGCCAGTTCACGATACAGCTTGGCTGCTGCCCAGTGCGGAGAGGCTCGCCTCACCGGAGAGTCTAATTAGCTCTGGAGGCTTGGCCGCGAATTTTGCTTTTCGATTTGACGGGAGAAAGAACATTCGCGGCAAGCCGCACAAAGCGAAAGCTGCCCGGTGAGGCAAGCCTCACCGCACTGGTCAGCGGCCTAGCCGATTCGAGGGTTGAATGCTCTATTTGTGCACTCGTACAAACAGGATTATCTAAGAACTGGGCAAATAATTCCTATTTTGGCGCTTGCCACGCCGTATCGATGCGCACGCGCTTAAGGGACGGTGCGTCGAGCAAATTCGTGTCAAATCCACTTACGTAGGGTTTCACCAACGAATATGACGACGCAAAATAGAGCGGCATCGCCGGTAGCTCGGAGAGCGCCTGAGCTTGCGACCGTATCGCCGGCGGCGCCGGTGCGGGGGTCGGAACACTCGCGTTTTCTGCGGGCGATGACGTGGGATTGACCGCCACCGTAACTGAATCATCTGCTGCCGTTTGTGGAGCAATGTCAGTATCCATTAGCGCCAACATGTTGGTTGACTCGTCCGTCGTCTGCATCACCACACCACGCCGGACAATGTCGAAATCGCCGGCCGTGATGGCAGACTCATATTCGTCCCAATTCTTGGTTATGATCTCGGCTTCGATACCCAATGAGTTGCGCCACATCGCTACGACGGCCTGTGCCACCTGCCGCTGTTGTTCGTTCCGATTGATCAGCAAACGAACCGTGGGAAAACCTTGCCCATTCGGGTATCCGGCGTCGGCCAGCAGTTGCCGCGCCCGTTCGACGTCATATTTCAGACGGGTGATCTCGCCTTCGGTCCGCACGGTATTTCCCGACATTTGCACCGGCAGAAAACTATTGGCCGGTTCACTGACACCCTTGGTTTCGTCCTCGGTCAGCCGGTCTCGATCGAATGCGATAGCCAAGGCCTCGCGCACGCGTTTGTCGCAAAACGGGGCCCGCGCAGTATTGAACCGGTAGAAATTTAAGGATCCAAAAGTATAGCGCCGGAAATCCTGATAGGGCGACAACAGTTTCAACGCCAACGGTTCGAATCCGGCATTCGTGACGGCGTCCAGGTCACCCGTGCGATAGGACGCTAAGGCGGCCTCGGCATTCAATGAATCCACAAACCTGACCCGCTTCAACCCGACGGAACCCGCATCCCAGTAGCCTTTGGCACTTTCTAAAAGAATATTGTCGGCTTCGATCTTGGCGATTCGAAAGGCACCGTTGGTGATCAAGGTCTCGGCATTGCCATTTTTCACGATCGAACTGTCGATCTCGTGCGAGGGACGAAACGCCGGGTGGGCCACCAACGCGGCAAAATCCGCATCCGGTTGATCCAGCCGAACCTTTAACACAAATTCACTTACGGCTTCCGCCCCAAAGGGACTGACCACCGGGGTCGTCGAAGCAACTTCGGGCTTTTCACCCGGCGTAGTCGCCGCTGGCGTTGGCGCCGGTTGGATCGGCGTTGACGGCGGCGTGATCGTCACCGGAGTGGCGGCCGGCGAAGCAGTTGGAGTTGGCCCCGCCGGTCGGATCAGGTCTTGAACTCCGGCAATGTTCGCTAATAACTTCGCATGCGGCGCGTGGCGCTGCGGATCGACCGCGCGTTTCCAAGATCGTACAAAATCTTGAGACGTAACTGGATCCCCATTGGACCAGCGTGCGTCTTTGCGCAGATAGAATGTCCAAGTTCGATAGTCAATTGACGGCTCCCAACGCTCGGCCACCGCGGGAACTGAACGCAAGGTCTGAGGGTCGTAATCGGTTAACCCTTCATACAACGCTCGCACGGCATCGGTGTCCGGCGGTGCGGCCGCCATTGACGGGTCAAATATTTTGGGTAAGCCGCCGTCACTCCAGCGAAACTCCTGATCGGCCGGTGGCTTTACGGTTCCGTAATATGACTGAAGTGGATGATCCAGCAAGCAACCGCTGAGCAGGAGCGCCAGTGAGAGGACAAAACACAGGGCGAAACGCGGACTCAGCGGTGAACGTCCAACGGCAACCACCGACAGATCTGCGCTACGTTTCATCCGTTCATTATAGACCGGTATCCGGGTTTATGAAAATAGCGCGAATTCTGCCGGTCCGAATGCGAGCAATCAAACGGGCGACTTGGCGCGGGTTTTTTTCCGGCTCCCCTCTCCCATTATTTTTTGGGAGAGGGGGGCCGGTGAAAACAAAGTGCCCGTCAACCTCCGACTCTCACTTTTAATTGCACCCGTCGACAAGCTTAAGCAGGTCGTACATTTGACGGGCATTTAGAAATTCGATCGGGCCCGGACCTTAAATTTGATTACAGAAATCGCTTAGTCAGCTGTGCCCAATTCTTCCAGCCGGGTTCAGCCGGCTTTCCGCGCTTCGCGGCGGTTTGCCCCGTCGTTAACGACGGGGTCCATAACCAAGAAAGTCAAAGGGCGTTTCAACGTCCTTAACCGTCTGCGGCTTTAGCCGTTTGACCCCGCCGGGACGGTTGCGAAAGCGAAGCGTGGCTTGGGACTTCAAATTTCCAATTCAATGAATTCTTTCTTTTCTCCAGTCGGCGATTCGTAGATCTTAGGGGTACCGCGTTTCAAGATCCAACCACCGCGCTTTGACTTCGTGATTCTGTTAAGTAGATCCTTGAA
>JBDSEC010000228.1:0-9511 GCA_039920205.1 Pyrinomonadaceae bacterium | reverse complement strand
GCCGCAACCGACCCCGAGGTGACCCGCGTCGCTCGCTCGACCGCCCTTGCCGAAAACGAAGATAAGGCATTGGAGCAGGTGGTATTTTCCATCCGTCCGACGTTGATGTTCGTGGTTATCGGCTATGCCGCAGCCGCGGTTGGTGGGTTGGTGCTGGTGGCTTTGCTGGGGCTACTGTCCAGCATGATCGCCAACTGGATCCCACTGTTCGTGGCGGTGCCGCTGGGTTTTTCGCTGCTGCTCATCCCGGCTTATTATCATTTCAAGCGGAATATGATCCATTACACCTTGACCGATTCAAAGATCCAGTTTGATGAAGGGTTTATTTGGCGCAAGACGCGGAGCATCCCGCTACGGACGATCCAGGATGTGACGGTCTCGACCGGGGTTTTCCAGCGCTTGCTTGGTTTCGGCAGTGTAGTGATCGACAACGCGAGCGAATCGAATAGCAATATCGTCATGCATAACATAAGCAAACCGCAGCATTACGCGGACCTGTTGCTGCACGAAATGCGGGATCATTAAGGATGTACCGCTTTCGACGCAACGAAGTTTGAGTTCGGGAACATCCAAGGTTTTTCGGGTTCTAAAGGTATTAAGCAATTGCGGTTTAGACCATTGGTTCGATTTTGCGCGTGAAATACTTAAATAAATGGCCACTCGCGATTTTGGCTCTTCTGCTATTAACCCAGGCGTTGATCGGTAAAACTGTGCCAGTTGCCCCCGCTCCGACGACGCCATCTCCGAACGCCGCGGCGATGAAGATGCTGCCCGACCGGGTTGGTAGATTTGCTGCTTCACGCCCGGCAGGGATATTGACTGATAGCGAAGAGATCGCTGACGGAAATGATTACCGCGCGATTTCAATTGCTCAGCGCACATACCGATCGGTTCATGGTGGTGAGTTTGAAGTGCTCGTTGCAACATTTGCTACGGGTTCTGGGCCATACGCGCTAGTGGCAACTCCACCTCGGTTAGGACCGCAGTTGGATATAGGACAAGCTGCGACTAGATGCGATCCAGGTACCGCTTGCCGACAAACTCCACATGTAATTAACTTCTTCAAAGGAACAACTTATATCCAAATTAGCAGCAAAAAGGGCGACCTTAGCGGCGCGCTTGTGCTGGCTAGTGAATTTGCGGACGCAACTCCAGCAACGAGTGACGATGAAATTCCCGTACTCGTGAAACACCTACCCAATTGGGAGTCGGTGCAGGATTCGGTTCACTATATCCTTGGTGAACGGGAATATCGCGCATTGGTTGGTGAACCATCCGAACTCGGGTTTGAACTTGGGTTCGCCCAAGGTGTCGAGGCAGTCGTGGCGAACTACGGTTCAACCAGACTATTACTCGCCGAACA
Source organism: Pyrinomonadaceae bacterium (assembly GCA_039920205.1). Lineage (GTDB taxonomy): Bacteria > Acidobacteriota > Blastocatellia > Pyrinomonadales > Pyrinomonadaceae > JBDSEC01. The sequence continues at coordinate 8,148 of JBDSEC010000228.1, read as the reverse complement.
CAATACGCCGCAACTTGCGACTGAGGCCGACAGTCGATTGCTTCGCCGGATCGAAGTTCTTCGCTCGACGGGGAAACTCGGAAACACTTACTATCGCCGTATCGGCAATTATTCTGCCTTCGTTTTCGGTGCCCCTGACGAAGCGGCGGCCAATCAGTTGTTCGACCAGATCGCCTACGAAAAAACGGTGAAGTGGTTAGGCGAGAATCCTTACCCGTTGCAACAGGCCCAACGCAAATACACGCAGACGATGGGCGGCGTTATCTTGGCGGTAATTCAGGGCGCGGGCCTGGCCTTGGTCCTGTGCGGTTTTGTGGGTGGTATGGTCGGTGGCTTCGTTTTCATGTGGCGGCGTAAACAGCAATCGCTTTCGACCGCGTTCTCGGATGCGGGTGGAATGATGCGATTGAACCTGGACGACATGACCCCGCAGATCGATCCGTCGCGTTTGTTGGATAAGGGCAACGGCTAGTTCACGGGTGCAAATAAAAGTGCGAATTTTGATTGGCTTCGACGCAAACGGCGCGAAGCGCAGCACGGCAGAAACCCGACCGTCAGGAAGGATGCCCCGGAGTTGGGGAAGCTGCATTTACAGAACAGCCGCCCCCGGGACCTACGGTCCCAACTCCACGGGCTGAAGCGCCGTGGCAATTTACCTTGACCAAAGAGGGGAGCTTGGCGGCCGAAGCGGCCGACCCAACCGAGTTTCGCCGTAACCTGGAATTCAAACGACAGACTCTCACATTTAATTGCAAACTTAATTCACGGCAGGGCTTCGAGCACTCGGTCAATGTCGGCGAAATTGTTATAAAAGTGCGGTGCGAGGCGTAGCCCATGCCCGCGCGGCGCGGTCACGATCCCCTGCTTTTTCAACCCTCGAAATAGTTCGAACGCGGTCGTTCCTTCTTTGGGCCAAACGCAAACGATCTGTGATTCTTCGCCTGGTTCGCGCGAGTTGATCAACCGATATCCCTTATTCAGTAATCCTTCCTCAAGACGGGCGCAAAGTGAGATCAAATAGCTGAGGATCTCGCCCGGCGTAAAGCTTTGGATCAATTCTAAAGAAGCTTCCAAACCATAAAACAGCGCCGCCGGCCCGGTGCCCGTTTCCCAGGGCAAAGCGCCGCCCTTCCAACCTTGATCATGATCCAAATGGTTTTCCGGGTCCGGGACACTGATCCATCCGACCAAGGTCGGGTCGATGCGCGCGCGCGCCCGGTCCGACAGATAGATCGCGCCGATCCCCTCGGGGCCCAACAGCCATTTGTGACACGCCCAGGCGCCCGCATCGATAAGATCGGCCTCGACCTGGACCGGCTGCACACCGAGGGATTGGATCAGATCCACCACCAACAAGGCGTCCACCGCCCGCGCCGCCTGGCCGATCTCGGCCAGGTTCGAGCGAAATCCGCTGGCGTATTGCACCTGGCTAATCGCCACCACGCGGGTTTTCGAATCGATCAACGAGATCAGATCTTCGGGATCGACCCGGCCATCGCGCTCTTCGCACATGCGGACCTCGACGCCATAGGCGTCGCGAATGCGTAGCCAGGGATATATGTTCGAGGGGAATTCGCCGCGGAACGTAACGATGTTATCGCCCGTTTGCCAATGCAATCCGTTGGCTATGGACGAGAGCGCATCCGACGTATTCCGCATGAAGGCGATCTGTTCCGGACGCGCGTCCGTCATGGTGGCCAGGCGCCGGCGGCAGCGCTCCTTGGTCGCGATCCAATCGCGAAAATTCAGCGAACCGTGGTTTGAAATATCTTGCAGTTGCCGATTGATCGCTTCGACCGCCGGGGTAAAAAGGGGCGAGACCGCGGCGTGATTTAGATAGACTAGTTCCCGGGTGACGGGAAACAGTGCGCGTATTTCGTCATTCATCGAACAGTGGTCCAATCAATCGCGATCATATTACCCGCACGACGATCATGGTCATATCGTCATGTTGCTTGGCGCCGGCGGCGAAATCATCGGCCGCCTCAATACAAAGCGCTAGGACTTCCGCCGCCGATTTCCCATAACAACCCTTGATAAAATCGCGCATAGAATCCTCGCCCCACTCTTCTTCGGCTTCATTCATCGACTCGCTGATCCCATCGGTGAATCCGACCCACAGGTCGCCCGGCAAAAGACTGATCTCCCCCTGCGTATAACGGAAATCCGGCAACAATCCAACCACCGGCCCGCCCGTCTCCAGGCGCAGTAACTTTTCTTCACCGCCCGCACGGCGAAAGATCATGGGCGGGTTATGGCCGCCATTTACATAAATGAGCACGCGCGTGGACGGATCATATTGACCATAAAAAAAGGTCGCGTATCGATTGTCCGCCGAGGCATCAAAGACCAAACGGTTTACGTGTCCCATCAAGGTCGCCAGATCATTGGTTCCCTGTATCGCTTGGCCGCGTAGCGAGGCCTGCAAACTGGCCATCAGCAGCGCCGCGGAAATCCCCTTGCCCGAAACGTCGCCGATCGCCACGCCGAACTTACCGTTGGGCAGCAAGAGGAAATCGTAATAATCGCCACCCACGCCCAGGGCCGGGCGACACGCACCGTTGTAATCGAGCCCTTCGATCGGGGGCAGTTGTTGCGGGAATAATCGCTCTTGCACCTCTTGGGCGATCTCGACCTCGCGGTTAAGGCGTTCGCGCTGGGCCACCTCATTCGCGATCGTCGCGGTCAGCTGGCTGTTCTCCAACGCCAAACCGGTCTGCGTCGCCACCGATTGCAGAAGTCGTAGGTCGGTATTTGAATACGGCTCTTCCGATTGTTTGGGCCCCAGGCTGATAAAGCCTGGTAGCTTTTCCTTCACGCTCAGCGGCAACAATAACTGGGTATCAAGCCGCGCCAGCATCATCCGCTCTTCAACCATGTCGCGCGAACTATGGATCCACGAATCGGGATCGTCGGCATACACAACCACCGGTTCGCGTTCGCGTTTCAATCGCGTGACCGTTCCCGCCGCTTCGGGGAACTCGACGATCGGCATGCTGTCGTATCCGACCGCGAAGGCCGGCTGGTAAGCACCACCGCGATTGAGCAGGAACGTCACATGTTGAACGTGCAATGATTCCGCGATCCGGCGCGCCACGGTTTCCAGCAGCGGGCCGGTCTCGACCATCGAGCGCACTTTTTCGCCCAGATCGCTGAGGATCACTTCGGCATCGTAGGATTCGCGAAAGAAACGGCGATCGATAAATTTACGGATCCGCTCGGACAATGTGCCCAACAAAAAGACCGTCGCGATCCCAATGCTGACCATCAAGATCTGCGCCACCGGATGCGAACCCGCATTTGATATCAACGCCGCCGCGGCAAAGATCGCAATGGCGGAAAGCGCGAACTGCATTACTCGTACGCCGCTCTTGGCCAAGGCGTACTGTACGCCCTGACGGATCACCATGCGGACGTCCATTGCGCGCTGGACCACGATCACATAGGCCAAGGTCAAGGGGAACAACAACGTCAACATCAGGGCCGTAAGAAATAGCCAAAACGGGACGTCCCGTTCGATCGCATCCTTTTGAAGGATCAACCGGCGCATTACCAAGAGAAAGATCGGCGTTAGGGCCACCATTGTACCGATAAGCAATAGTCGCAATCGTCGTCGCGCATCCGGCGCAACCGTCGAATAGACTTTTTGACTGATCCCGATAAAAAAGAACGAAACAGGTAAAAGGGCAAAAAAACCGAGCAGGCCATTAAACGGTGACGTTGCGCGGCGCAACGCGGATTCGAAAACATAACTATGCAATTCGCCCAGGTCGATCCCGACACTAATAATAAAGTCGGCCACTAACGGCAGCATTAACAACCATTTGATCCAGGGGCGACGGACATCCCAGTCGATCCGATCGGGAAAATAGATCCCGAACAAAAGCATGGCGGCCGGCCAGGCAACGCCAAAGAAATCTTTGTAGATCACGGCCGCATCCAGCATGATCCCGCGATATCCGGCGCGATCGCCGACGAGCTGACTAAAGCAGAGCATTAACCCAAGCAGCAGCCAGGCCAACGGGTCTTTGGGACGCACAAACGCCGCCCAGAAGCCAAGCAGGATGCAGAAGAACGGCATCACTACCAATAGCGCCACGTTGATCAGCCAGCCGGTCCAGCCGCCGTTATATTTGGGCCGGGCAATAAAGTTGATATTGATGGTTTGCGGCAATTGCTCTGGACTACGCACGATGGTGAGATCCGCGCGGTCACCGGGACGAGCCTGGTCGGTGATCGCCAGATAATCGTGTAGCCCCTTGATCTCTTTACCGTTGATCCCGACGATCTTATCGCCTGGTCGCAGACCCGCGGCCTCGGCCGCCGGCTGAGTTGCCTTGACGGTCAGGGAGTATGGCTCGAACGCCACGGGCAGGATAGTGCGGACCGTATCACCGCGCATGAAAATGACGGTATCAAGCGACGAGCGGGTCTGAAACGTGAAGACAATAACGACCAGCGCCAGTAGTGCTAAGTACAGTTTAAGCTTCATTAAGGGTTAAATACGCACGCAGCGGCGCGCGGGTTCAGAAAATCGAAATTATGAGTTGGTCGCCGAAACTGAAACCGGCCGGATCTGTTCCAAAAAGCTCTCGCCCGCGACCAGACGCAGACCAAAATTGTCGGCGATAGTTTGGCCCAGGTCAGCCAGCGAACCGCGCGTGCCCAGGTTCACTCCGCCCGGCAGGCGAGGGCCAAACGCGATCACCGGTGCGTATTCGCGCGTGTGGTCGGAACCCGGCCGGGTGGGGTCGTTGCCGTGATCGGCGGTGATGAGATAAAGATCGCCGTCGCGCATGGCGGCTTCGATCTCGGGCAGGCGAGCGTCGAAATGTTCCAAGGCCTTGGCATAACCTTCGACGTCGCGACGGTGCCCATACAGCATGTCAAAATCAACCAGATTGGAAAAGATCAATCCGCGCGAATCGGCGCGTAAAGCGTTGATCGTTTGATCGATCGACTGATCGTTATTCTTGGCCGGCAGGTCGGACGTAACCCCCATCGCGTCATAGATAGACGCGACTTTGCCAATACAAACCACGTCCAGTCCAGCATTCGACAAGGCCGGCAGGAGATTGTCCGACGGTGGCGGCACCGCGTAATCGTGGCGATTCTCGGTGCGCGTAAATGCGCCCACTTGTCCCAAGAAGGGACGCGCAATCACCCGCCCCACCATATCGTCGCCTTGCAGAATGGCGCGGGCGATCGCGCACATTTCATAGAGGCGTTCGACCGGGATCAGCTCTTCATGCGCGGCGATCTGAAAGACCGAATCGGCCGAGGTGTAAACGATCGGCTTGCCGGTTCTGACGTGTTCTTCGCCCAGGTCCTTGATTATCTCGGTACCGGAAGCGGGGACATTTCCCAAAATCCCCGGCACTCCCGTTTGGGCAATGAACTGGTCCAAGATGCGCGGCGGAAAACCATCGGGGAAAGTCGGAAAGGCCTTTTCCAAAACGATCCCGGCCATTTCCCAATGCCCGGTGGTCGTATCCTTGCCATTCGACTTCAGGGCGCATTTGCCATAAGCGCCGCGCGGTTCCGCCACCGGCGGCAGGTCCTGCAACGGCCGAATATTACCTAGGCCCAGTCGCTGCAGATTCGGCAATTTTACCGTGCGCGATTCCAGAATGTGGCCCAGCGTGTCCGACCCGGCGTCGCCCCATTCGGCGGCGTCCGGCATCTCGCCGATACCGGCGCTATCCAACACAATGAGAGCAATACGATCGAAATTAGGTTTTGTCATTAATAATTACCGTTTGTAAGAATTCAATTCTTGGCCGACTCTTCCTTTGCGTCTCTGCGACTTAGCGCCTTTGCGTGAAAAATCACTCTCGACTCCAAGCTCGATTCCAAGGTAAGTTGCGGGTTCACGCAAAGCCGCCAAGGCGCAAAGTTGGCAAAGAAAACCTAATTCGTGCGTTGCGAATTGTAGCCCTCGCGGGCTCGCACTTGAAGGCCCTTTGCTGTCCCACGCAATTCGACCTTGATATTACGATAACCGCCGTCGCGCGCCGGATTCGTCGAATAGTAACCGAGACTATATTGGGTGCCGATCTCTTTCGCCACTTGCGCGAACGCCGCTTGCGCATCATTCAACGTAGCCGCGTCAAAGGTCTTGCCGCCGGACGTCTTGGCCATCTCGCCCATTTCGATACGCGCCAATTGGTAGAGCTTCCGGCTGATCGACATCCGTTCGAACGGCCCCATCTCGCAGAAATTCTCGAAATCGCTGGCCGATCCGTTAGGGACAAAGATGCGCCGGTACCGTTGCAATTGCGCGCGCGACAAGCGCAACCCGCCGCTATCACGGCAATCACCCATCAACCGGTCCTCGACATAATCTTCGGTGTTGACCTGGATGAAATAGCAAGCGATGTCGGCCGCACGCAATTTCGCGCGCGTTTCGTTGTAATCGCGCATGCTGGCGGAATCGACGCCGTCGGTCAGGGCGACGATGGCGCGGCGGCCGCGCAGTTCCGGGGATGGCGGTGAATCGAAAACCGATTCGACGATATTCATCAACCCGTCATAGAAAGGCGTGCCGTTGCTGGCGCCGATCGATTCCACGGCGCGCCGCAGGGTTCCGCGGTCGCTGGTTAATCGGGTGGCCACTTGGATCGTCGCCAGTTTGGTCGTGCCGTGGACATCGCTACTGAAAGCCAGCACCGCAACTCGATCGCCCGGCCGCAAAGCGCTAATGAACGACTGCGCCGCGGAACGTATCAACGCTACGTCATCGCGCGTCGAACCGGACGTGTCCAACAACAAGGCCACCTCGAACGGCGCCTCGGTCGTGGCGAAATTCGCGATCGATTGCGGCTTGCCGTCCTCGAACACCGCGAAATCGGTCGGCTTAAGGTTCACCACCGGCCGGCCGGTCTTGTCCACCACCACCGTCGGGACCGAGATCAACTGGGTATCGACGCGCACCACATCGCCGTCGTCAACCTCTTGACCGCCGCTAGTGTTGGTTGCACCGGTCCCGCCCGTTCCGGTGGGATCCGGTACCCGTCGCGGCCGTTGCGGTGCGGTCGGGTTTTGACCGAAGACCGGCAACAACAAACCCGCCAAAACACAGATCACCGCCAATGCGCGCAGCATCTTAAATTCTTTCACGCGATGCATACGAAATACCCCATTAGATCGAACGCTTTCTAGTTAAGAATATATCCGTAAATGCCCGTAGGGGGAAGAAGAGGGTAGCCGGTAGTCGGTAGTTCGTCGGGCGCGTTTGGAGTTCCGGCTTCAGTCGGCTCAGTCTTCCTTTGCGTCTTTGCGTCTTTGCGCCTTTGCCCCTTTGCGAGAAAGAGCACTTTCATACTCACGCTCGAATCCAAGGTATGTTGCTCGTTCACGCAAAGCCGCCAAGCCCGCAAAGAAAACCGGTTTCGTGCGATGCATATCACCCCTTAACCCCTTAACCACTTCTCCCCTTCTCCCCCCTCTGACTTTCCGCCGTGGAACGCGTGGAACGTTCCACGGGGAACGTTTGAAATCGAAAATGCAAATAACACGTGATGCTCTCTATTTTCCACTTTTTGCTCAGCATTTTCTCGCATTTACTAGGAGCCCGCGTACCGAATTAGGGACGAACCGTTTTTGGAAAGTGCGCATTGAGCAGTAAGTTGTGAGCAGCCGGACGCTTTGGGGGGCAAATTGAAACCAGATCCGGGACCGTTGGCGATCGGTTCTACCCGCTCGAAAATTCAACCTGTGGGCGCCCATTTCGATGCGTCCCCGTGCCTTAAGCCTTGCGAGAGTGACCACTTTCATTTCCTCACCGGACTACCAGATAGGTTGCGAGTCATCACAGAACCGCCAAGGAAGCCGAGCGATCCAAGTGCCCCCTTCTAAGCGGCATTTTCGCCCGCTTACGAACGAATGTCCACGTCCACCAAAAGGCCACCGCATCACGTGCGATACACCCGCCCGGCATCTCCCCTTCATCCCTTCACCCTTTCACCTCTTCACCCCTTCTCCCTTTCTCCCCCACTCCCCTTCTGTTTTCCGCCCGCCGATGTTAGCCCCAAGCAGAAATGTCCCCTTTCTCCCAAGCAGAAATGTCCCCTTTTGCCATACTGAAGTAGGAGTTTCAGGGCAAGGGGGGCGGAGAGAGGGTGAGATTAGTAGCGATGAGCGAAACAG
>JBDSEC010000227.1:0-9682 GCA_039920205.1 Pyrinomonadaceae bacterium | reverse complement strand
CATCTTTCGCCAAGCGCCGTCGGCCGAAGTGAAAAGCGATCTGTGGTCGCTAAATTGGCCGACTTTCATCTTTAATCTAACCGGGCGGATCGGGCTCTTCACGGACAATCTGGTCATTGCCTGGGCGTGGGGACCGGCGGCGGTGGCGGCTTTCTTTCTGACGCAGCGGTTGGCCACGATCGCGCTGCTCCAGGTACAGGGTATCGGCAACGCGACCTGGGCGGGGTTGGTCGAATTACATGCGCAGGGCCAGGGCGAGGTCTTTCGCGCGCGGCTGCTGGAACTGACGGCATTGGTCAGCAGTTTGAGCATTTGCGCGTTGGCGCCCATTGCCGCGTACAATCACCATTTCATCGCGCGTTGGGTCGGCGAGGCGAACTTCGGCGGCGATGCGGTGACGGTCTTGGCCTGCGTAAATGTCTGGTTCTGGGGGATATTCTCGCTCTGGAACTGGCCGATCAGCGGCACGGGGAATATCCGCAAGTGGGTACCGTTCGCGGTGGCATTTGCGGTGATCAATCTGGCGGTCAGCATCTTTGGCGCGGTACGGTTCGGATTGATCGGGCCGTTGCTGGGGACGTTGGCGGCGTTCGTGTTTGTGAATTGTTGGGCGATGCCGCGCTTGCTGGGGCAGCTTTTTGCTATCAGTCCCGCCGCATTGTGGCGGGCGGCACTGGCGCCGTTTTTGTGGGGCGTACCGTTGATCGCCGCGGTTTGGTTTGCGGGCCGATCGCATACCCCACGAGGTTGGTTCATGTTGTTGGCGGAGATGTCGTTGGCGGGCGGCGTGGGGCTACTTGCGTGGTGGACATTTGGTTTGCCCGCCATGACGCGTGCACTGTGGTGGGGCCGCGTGAAAATAGCGCTAGGCCGGTAATTAGCTTAGGAGAGGTGACCCCATTTTGACGAATCCGGGTGCGTGGCATTTGATCACCGGGGAATATCCGCCGGCGCCCGGAGGGGTTTCCGACTACACCGCGGTTCTGGCTGACGCGATGGCAAAGGCCGGCGTCCAGGTACACGTTTGGACGGGAGCTGCGGGAACAACTGAGGCTGGCCACGCTGTCACTGTCCATCGCATTGCGGAAAATTGGACAGCCGGGGGGTTGCGTGCGCTGACGCAGGAATTGGACCACTACCCGGAACCTCGCCGTTTGCTGATCCAATACGTCCCCAACGCGTGGGGACAGCGGGGAATGAACCTGGAATTCTGCCGCTGGGTCGCGGCGCGCGGCCTCGCCGGTGACCAGATCCGCCTGATGGTGCACGAACCGTTCCTCCCGTATCAATTCAGCTTGGGACCGGCACGATGGTATATGGCGCGGGTTCAGCGGCGGATGATGCGTACGCTTTTGGCCGCTGCCGATAAGGTCTATCTGTCGATCCCGGGTTGGGAGCCGATGCTTAAACCGTACGCGCCCAAGCGTGGTAAGCCAATGGAATGGCTGCCCGTCTTTAGCAACATTCCCTTCGCCTTCAATCCCGATCTGGTGCGCGACTTACGTGCCGAACTCGCCAGTCCCCTTCAGTTGGTGGTCGGCAGCTTTGGCACCTTTGGGGGAGAAATTGGCCGCATGACGGCCGAGATCTTCGGCAAATTGTTACCGAAGCGGACGGAAACGGTCGGACTGTTGATCGGCCGCGGCAGCAAAAAATTGGCGGCGCAAGTTTTGGCCGCGGGCGCCGTTCCTGCTACACGGCTGTTTGCGTTCGAAGATGTAACAGCGGAAGAAGTGTCTTTACGTTTGCAGGGATGCGATGTGATGGTGCAACCCTATCCGGACGGGGTCAGCAGCCGGCGAAGTAGCACGCTGGCGGGTTTGTCGCACGGGTTGCCGATCGTGACCAACGACGGATTCCTGACGGATCCGATCTGGGGTGAGCCCGGTGGGGTGGCGGCGATCCGTGATTTCGCGGCGGATGATCTGATCGCGTTGGTGACGGCGTTCCTGCGTTGCGAAGACACGCGAATCGCATTTGGGGATTCCGCGCGCGAACTTTACGACACGCATTTTGCGGTTGAGCATACGGTGGCCGAGTTATTGGGTGGTCCAAAGGTGGAAGCATGAATATTCGATCTTGCGTCGCAATCTTATTCATATTGATATTGGCGCCCTTGGCCTCGGCTCAATCCACCGCGACTAACCTGAAACCCGTGTTTAAAAAGGGCCTTTGGGGCTATGCGGACACATCGGGCCGCCTGGTGATCGCACCGCAGTTCGACGCCGCGGCTGAATTCGTTGATGGATTGGCGCGCGTCGGAATGGTCAATGAAGAACGGCCCGAGTTGGATGGCCGGCCCAATGTTAAATGGGGATACATTGACCAACATGGTCAGGTGGCGGTGCCGCTGATCTACGCCGTGGTCCGACGGTTTGTGGGTGATCGGGCAGCCGTTGCGACCCGCCCCGATAATGCGTCGGTTCCGGCGCTGCGTTCCCGCGCCGCTCTCGAACTTCTCTGGGGTTATGTCGATCGAAAGGGAGAGGTGAAGATCCCGTTGAAATTCCTCAACGCGGGTGATTTTGCCGAAGGGTTGGCCGTCGTGAATGTCGCCAAAACCTCGGGCGACGGATCCGGGGAAGGCAGCTATTGCTCGGGCCCGCGGAACTATGGATATATCGATGCGACCGGTGCGTTCGTGATCGAACCGCAATATACCATCGCCACGAATTTCATTGATGGCCGCGCCCGGGTGGGAAAGGGCAGCGTTAATTACGTGGGCCGTTGTCTGTGCTGCAATCCACGATTCATCGGTACCTATGGTCACGTGGACCGCGCGGGTAAATTCACGCCCGACGCGAAGCCGACGGATGGGTATGGTGAGGAATTGGATCTGCCGTAGACGTAAGCGATACCGTCTGTAGCCCCGCCCTAAAGCGGAATCGTTCCACGCATGCTCGTCCCAGTTTAGGGGGAGTTTACCGCACGCTTCCGCCTTAAGGCGGGGCTACGAACGCGGGCGGCTCTCCGACCAACTCGCCCTATTTGATCACCCCCTCGGCGCGGTTAGAATGACGATCCAATTCACGTTAGCAGCGCAAAGTTACGGACCCTCAATATTAAGATTGTCATAACCCGTTACCACCTTTATGATTGTGTCTAAGAAAGTTCCCGAAAATTGCGCCGGTGATCTGTCTAGCCGCGTGGCGATAAACGAGTTTGTGTCTGGTTTCCGGAGGTGAGGGTTATTCAGGCCAATTTTGCGACCGCCGAACTATCACAATTCCCGCTGAAACTGACGGCCCGTTCGGGATCGTTACGCCACGTGATCTCGATTTTGGTGGTCGCGGGGGCCTACTACGGCTCGGCCAAATTAGGCCTTTCACTTGCCTTCTTACATTCGAACGTTTCCGCGGTTTGGCCGCCTTCAGGGTTGGCCCTCGCCGCCGTACTTCTGTTTGGTTATCGTATTTGGCCGGGCATTATGCTGGGTGCGTTTTTGGCCAATGCCTTCACCCCCATTTCCTTGATCACGGCTGGTGCGATCGCCGGCGGCAATACGCTAGAAGCGGTCACCGGCGGTTATTTACTGCACCGGTTTGGATTCAACCTCGCGTTAAGGCGCGTCACCGATATTACGAAGTTCGTGATCGTGGCGTTGGTTTGCACGGTCGTCAGCGCCACGATCGGAAATCTGGCGCTATGTCTTAGCCATTCGGCCAATTGGCCTGACTTCGGTAATCTTTGGTTGACCTGGTGGCTCGGCGATGCGGTCGGGGCGCTGATCGTCACTCCGTTCTTGATCGTTTGGTTGGGCGCGACCGGTCACCCGATCTTTCCCCGCCGCTATTTTGAGGCAGTTCTGGTCATTTCTTTGCTGGTAGCGGCGTCGATGGCGACCTTCACCGCCGACACGATCATTCCGCTTAGATACTACCCGTTGGCCCGCCTTACGGTACCTTTCTTTCTCTATGCGGCATTTCGGCTGGGTTATCCGGGCGTTACGCTGGGCACCATTTTGGTCACGGTTTTCGCGACCTGGGGGACCACGCGCGGATTTGGACCGCTGGCGGGTCGGGGGGGAAATGAAGCTCTGATGGTCCTGCAGCTATTCGCGGGTTCCAACGCCGCCACCTTCCTGTTCTTGGTGGCGGCGATCGAAGACCGCCGCATTATCGAACGAAATTTGCGCGAGAATCAGCGGCGTTTGGCCGGGAATCTGGCGGTAACGGGCATCCTCGCGGATTCACCTGATCTGCAGGATGCAGCACCGCGAATTCTGCAGTCGATCGGCGAATCGCTCGGCTGGCAGGCGGGAACATTCTGGACCGTGCACCCGAGCGGAGATTCGCTCCATTGTTTTGAAGTTTGGAGGAGCCCGGGCGTGGCGATCGATGATTTCGAGCGCGACACCCGCGTTCGGCAATTCCGATTGGGTGAAGGTTTGCCCGGGCGGGTGTGGTCCACCAAGTCAACGGCTTGGATCTCGGAGCTGGCCCACGACGGCAACTTTCCGCGTGCCCCAATGGCTTTGAAGGCGAGATTGCATTCAGCCTTCGCTTTTCCGCTAATTTACCGCGACAAATTTTTGGGGGTAATGGAGTTTTTCACCGACGAGCCGCGCGAGCCGGACGAGGCCACGCTGGCCATGTTCGGCAGCGTCGGCAGCCAGATCGGACTCTTCATGGAACGGCGCCAAGCAGAAACCGCGGTGCGTGAACTGGCGGCGATCGTCGAATCGGCCGAAGACGCGGTGATGGGAAAGGATCTGCAAGGCTACCTGACCAGTTGGAACGCAAGTGCGCAGAAGTTGTTTGGCTTTCGGGCCGACGAGATCGTCGGTCAGCCAATTTTCCGGATCGTGCCCCAATCTTTACACGACGACGAACTAACCATTTTGGCGACCCTGAAACGGGGCGAATCGATCGCCCCGTTTGAGTCCATTCGCTTGGCCAAAGATGGCCGCGAGATCAATGTGTCCTTGACCATTTCTCCAGTTCGATCAGCGGATGGGGTGGTGATCGGCGCCTCGACCATCGCCCGCGATATTACCGATCGCATACACGCAGAGAAAGAAAGAGAACTACTTTTGCTCCGCGCCCAAGAGGCGCGCGCCGATGCCGAAACCGCGAATCGTTTGAAGGACGAATTTTTAGCCTCGGTGTCGCACGAGCTGCGCACGCCTGTGAATGCGATCGTTGGCTGGACCGGTCTGATGCAGGCCGGTTTGTTGGACGCCGGTAGCCAGAGCCAAGCCATCGAGATCATTGACCGCAATGCCAAATTGCAAGTGCGCTTGATCGAAGATCTGCTGGATGTCTCGCGCATTGTCTCGGGAAACATTCGGTTCGAGCCGCAGCCGCTTAGATTCCACGACGCGATCGAAGCCGCCATTGATTCGGTCCGGCCATCGGTCGATGCCAAGCATATCGCTTTACAGGTCGACCTGGACCGGGATATGGGATCGGTTTTGGGTGACCCGGACCGCCTGCAACAGGTGGTTTGGAACCTGCTGGTCAACGCTGTCAAATTTACGCAAGAATCGGGCGTTGTCGCCGTTCAATTAAGACCAGTTGTGGGAAATGCGGAACTGTTGATCTCGGACAACGGCGAGGGTATTCGTGCGGATTTTCTTCCCTACGTTTTCGATCGTTTCCGCCAGGCGGACAGCACCACGACCCGCCGGCATCGCGGTATCGGCATTGGCCTAGCTATTGTTCACCACCTGGTGGAACTGCATCAGGGAACGGTAATGGCCGAAAGCGAAGGCGAGGGACAGGGCGCAGCGTTCCGCGTGACGATCCCGCTGATCAACGATGTACAAGCAAAACTGTTTGACGACCAGGTATTGATCGAAAAGGAGATCTTGGCGGATGCTGAGCGGAAATGAACAGCGATTGACGGTACTAGTTCTATTGACGTTTTTCGTCTGGGCGGGTTCTGCCCGTGCGGGTGAGCCGGCCGTTCCGCATCCGGGTCTGTATCCGGCCACAGATGCGAAATCGGACTGGGGTTTTATCGACGCCACCGGCCGGTTTCGTATTCCCCCGATCTATGACGGCGCCGATGAATTTTCGGATGGCGTAGCCTATGTTTGGCGTTGGGACGGAAAGCTGCGGCACAACGGCATCGTCGATCCGCAGGGCAAATTCACCGAACTTCCCACTAACGATTCCCACATTGATTTCAGTGAGGGATTGGCGCGCTTTCAGACGCCGTCGAATCAGGAACGCTTCTTCGGCTTTATGAACAAGACGGGCCGCGTGGTGATCGCTCCGCGGTTCTATGAGGCGGGCCAGTTTTCAGAGGGATTTGCTTGGGTTTCTGAATGGCGAGACCGTGAACTGCTGTACGGATTCATCGATCGTACCGGAAAGTATGTTGTGCCGCTCAGGTTCAAGACCAAGCCGCGCGATTTCGTTAATGGCCGCGCGTGGGTCATGGCCGAGCGGGATTATGCATTTATCGATCGGACGGGAAAGCTGCACTTCGAAGGCAAGTATCGGCTGATGGATTACTACTTCGCCGAAGGTTTGTTGGCGGCGGTGACTACGGGCGCCGACCCGCGTGGGGTTTATCTGGATCGCGACGGCCGCGAAGTTTTGAACATACCGGCGTGGAATGAAAGAACCGCGCTCCAGCATTCCGAAGCGGACCAATCCTGGCGGCAATTGGATGCGCCCTTTCAAGAGGGCTTGGCGCCTTATCATTCGTATAACAAGATCGGTTTCATCGACCGCACTGGCAAGATCGTTATCCCGGCCCAGTTTCGCGGTACCCGGGGATTCGCCGGCGGAATGGCGCCGGTTTACGTTATTGGACCAGACGGAGAATACCTTTGGGGATACATTGACCGAACGGGCGAAATGGTGATCGCGCCCACATACCGACTCGCAGAAATGTTCAAAGGACCACTGGCCAAAGTTACGGCGACCGGCGGCGGCGATCAATTGATCGATAAGCAGGGTCGGGTGATCTGGCCAGCGGCGATAACGAAAGCAACTCGGCTAGGCATGCTGAAAATCCGTCTGCGAGAATTCAACCCGCGCGGACCGAGCCAACTTACGTTACGGCTCGGCCGCTGACCACTGCGGTGAGGCTTGCCTCACCGTAGACTAAAACAATGTCTGCGGCTATGCCGCGAATTTTAACGTCGCCATCGGATATGATCCATATCGACCTTCAGAGACTCGTCATCCAACGCCGTTCTATTCCAAATGCGCGCACTCGAAAATCTGCAATCCTCCGCTCGCATAACCAAGCCTAATGGCACCGGATTTTAATGGGTGTAATGGACTCGCTGCATGAACATGCGCTCGCGACGCCTTGGATTTCCGCCGTCAAAATTTGTGACCGTCGTTACTGAATTTACGCTGCGGTCTTCAGGGGCCTGGCGCGTTTGATCCGTTCTTGTTCGCGTGGCGAGTGCATCGCGTCCCAAAGGTCGGTGCGGCGCTGAACGTTTAGCCAAAAATCGGGACTGTTGCCGAAAACGCGGGCCAAGATCAGCGCGGTCGGTGCCGTTAACCGGCGGCGATCATTGCAAAGTTCGTTGACGTGCTTGCGTTGCACTCCCATTGCTTCCGCCAAGGCACCTTGGGTCAAGTTCAGCGGCTCTAAGAACTCCTCAACCAGGATCTCGCCGACGCCAACCGGTTTACGTTTCGTTACCAACATCGTTTACCTCACTAATAGCTGTGGTCGTCTAGCAATCACGCTTCAAGTAGCACTTCGGGGTGCTTATCAACAATTGATAGAAGCCGCAAAGCCGCGTCGCTCGGTACACGATTACCTTGCTCCCAAGCCTGCACGGTCTTAATGCTGACGTTTAGAACCGCCGCAAACACGGACTGTGAACAACTAAGGCGCTGGCGGAGCTTCACGATCTCCCTTTTAGATAATGGCGGCGGTGGCGCTGGCAGGATAGTTGTACGAAGATCGGCGCGTTTGCCGCGCGCATGTTGCAGGGCTTCGTTTAGAGACTCGGTAAGTTCTGAGAACGTCTCGTCATTCATATATTGCTTCTTCTTAGGTGCTACGCGTTTTTGAGCTTTAGCTTTCATTTCAATTCCTCCTTAATCGCGCTCACTAATTGAGCCACTTGCTTTGTCTGCTCTGGCGACAGACTGGTCTGTTCCGACTTACCAAAGAAAAAAAGCAAGTAAATCCGCCCTCTGTGAAACAAACTAATAAAATCTTGTCTAGCCGCTGACATTTTGCGCTTAAGGTAAAGATCTCCTATCCGGCTCCCCCTCTCCCTTTGGGAGACGGGGGTTGGGGGGAGAGGGTCCGAAGGATGACGATAAAACCTTTATTTATTGATCCAGAGCCCGCGAAGCGGGCGACCGAAGTGGCTATCCTTCGCGACTGCTCGGCGGTAATTTGCGGCCAATGGTTGCGAGAACTTGCTCCGGATGGTTTAGGATGTCGTCGTTCGCGAAGCGAAGTATTCGCAGGCCCTGCGAGTTCAGATAGATACTGCGTTCTTGATCGTGCTGCCATTGTTCATTTTCTTCATGAATCGGACCGTCACATTCCACGACAAGTTCGGCTTGGTGACAGTAGAAGTCGACAATATAGTTGCCGTATTGATGTTGCCGGCGAAATTTATAACCACCAAACTGCCGATTACGGAGCATGCGCCACAGAAATTCCTCGGCGGTTGTTTGTCCACGCCGGAGTTTCCGCGCGCGCGCCAACAAACCCGTGAAATCGAATCCGCCCCGATAGTGGGCGATGTGGCCCCGTTCGCCACGTGGCGTAATTGGACCAGAGGTTGAGGGCGAATCAGTATTAAGGTCTTTATCCATTTGCCAATTGTAAAAGCGAAGGAGCAACAGCGGAAGCGTGATTCAACAGGATTCAATATTTTTTCGCGAGGGCGCGAAAGAATTGAACTTCGGTCGCCCGCTTCGCGGGCTCCGGACACATCAATAAAGTTGATTTGTCGCCATCCTTCGGACCCTCTCCCCCCAACCCCCGTCTCCCAAAGGGAGAGGGGGAGCCGGAAAAATCAATCGGGGTTTGGTTGCGGCCCGTCAGGCTGCGCTGTATCCAAGAAATTGCTGCCAATGTCTCAAACGATGCTAATTCTGCAAGTCTCTTTGAAAACACGATCGTTTCCGTAAAATTGTATAGATCGGGAGACTTGGCCATTTGCTATATATCCCACTTAGTGGGACGGTTGTCAATAGCAGAAAACATAATACAACGGGGGTCAGACGGAGGTTCTTCCTGGCTTACTTAGATTTTAGTATCGGAAAGGGATCAACATTCATCATTGTTTTTCCGAGGTAGGTGGGCCTTCAATAAGACCTGCTCTGAGATGCAATTTCCGGTGACACCTGGCCGCCAACTGCTCGTTGTGCGTTGCAATGATGACGATCGCTTGCTGGTCGCGGCCATAGCTTTCCAGTAGATCTCCGATAACCGTGCCGCTTTGAGTATCCAGATTACCCGTCGGTTCGTCCGCCAGAACAAGTTGCGGTTTCGTGGCCAGCCCGCGGGCCAGGGCCACGCGCTGCTGCTCGCCACCGGATAGGTGCCCGACCGCATCGTGGGCCCGTTCTTTCAGACCGACCTGGTCCAGCATTTCCAACGCACGGTCTAACGCGGTTCGACGGGGCACGCGATCGATGGACAGCGGAAGCGTCACATTCTCGAGCGCCGTCAGATCCGGCAACAGGCGATGGGTTTGAAAAACCATCCCTACCCGGCGGGCCCGAAAACTAGACAGTCG
>JBDSEC010000226.1:0-3171 GCA_039920205.1 Pyrinomonadaceae bacterium | reverse complement strand
GTTTTCGGCGGGGGAAAGAACCCGCCTGAAGGCGGTACTACAAACCCAGGTTAGGCGGCCCGTTATCCCCAATCGCCTTTTCCATTTTCCATTTTCAATTTCTTCCACAAAAATGCGCCCGCGCGGGATTTGTATTATCCTGTTGCACTGACATTTATGATCCGCAAAATATTGATCGCAAATCGCGGCGAGATCGCCGTCCGAATTATTCGCGCCTGCCGCGACCTGAGTATTTCGCCGGTCGCGGTTTGTTCCGAGGCCGACGCCACCGCCCAGCATGTGCGGCTGGCCGACGAGGCGTACCTATTAGGGCCCGCGCCATCAGCAGAAAGCTATCTGCGCATCGATAAGATCATCGAGGTGGCAAAGGCCTCGGGCGCCGACGCGATCCATCCCGGGTATGGCTTTTTGGCCGAGAACGCGGGCTTTGCCCGGGCCGTTACCGCAGCCGGTTTGATCTTCATCGGACCATCGGCCGAGGCCATGGATATGATGGGATCCAAGACCAGCGCGCGGAAGGTGGCGCAGGCCGCGGGCGTGCCCATCGTTCCTGGCGCGGTCGAACCAATTAGATCAGCGGACGAGGCCGAACGCATCGCGACGGAGATCGGCTTTCCCGTGATGTTAAAGGCCGCGGCGGGCGGCGGCGGCAAAGGCATGCGGCTGGTATTTCAACCAGACGAACTGCTGCCGGCATTGGAGCGCGCCCGGTCCGAAGCGCTGTCGGCGTTTGGGGACGACGCCGTTTACATCGAAAAGGCGGTCGAGGTTCCGCGCCATATCGAGATACAGGTCTTTGCCGATCAGCACGGAAACGTGGTGCATCTGGGCGAGCGCGAATGTTCGATACAGCGCCGCCATCAAAAGGTGATCGAAGAATGCCCGTCACCGATCAACAGCGCCGAGCTACGTGCAACGATGGGCGCGGCGGCGGTGAAATTGACGGCCGCGGTGAGCTACACCGGCGCCGGCACGATCGAATTTCTGGTTTCGGATGTCACCCGCGAGTTTTATTTCCTAGAGATGAACACTCGCCTGCAAGTGGAGCATCCAGTGACCGAACTGGTTACGGGGATCGATCTGGTTCGTGAACAGATC
This sequence comes from Pyrinomonadaceae bacterium, assembly GCA_039920205.1. Classification (GTDB taxonomy): domain Bacteria; phylum Acidobacteriota; class Blastocatellia; order Pyrinomonadales; family Pyrinomonadaceae; genus JBDSEC01. The sequence continues at coordinate 2,073 of JBDSEC010000226.1, read as the reverse complement.
AGGGTCGCCAGCGGCGCAAAGCTTTCGTTCAGTCAAGACGATGTTCGCTGGAACGGACACGCGATCGAATGCCGCGTTTATGCCGAGGATCCCGAGAATAACTTTCTGCCTTCGCCCGGAAAGATCTCTTACTTGCGCGTGCCCTGCGGGCCGGGGATCCGTGACGACGGAGGGATCGCATCCGGAGCTGAAGTCTCGATCTATTATGACCCGATGATCTCGAAACTGGCGGCGTGGGGACGGGACCGCGATGAAGCGATCGATCGGATGCGCCGTGCCCTGGACGAGTATTTTGTCGAAGGGATCAAGACCACGCTTCCCTTCTTTCGCGAGATCGTCCGCGACCAAGAATTCCGCGACGGAAAGCTTGATACCGGGTTCATTCCCCGGTTCAATGAACGGCGCAAACCTGCCGACGAAAGCGAAGCAGGAAGCGCAACATCTGCCATCGACGTGCATCTTGATCTGGCCCTGATCGCCGCCGGCCTGGCTCGGGTCGGAAAGACCCATCAACCGGCACCGACATTGAGAACGAGCAAATGGAAACAACAGGCGCGCTCGGCAGTCGTGGGGGGCGAGCAATAACATGAAACTAGTGGTCACAGACCACGGCACCGCACATCAACTGGAATTTGAGCGCGACGGCCATCTGGTAAATGCCCTGGTTGACGGGCGAGCGTATCAGGTCGAAGTAAATCCATTGCCGGATGGCGGCGTCTTGTTGGTGCACGACGGCCAAGTACACGAATGTCGGGTTGTGCCAACTGCGGGCAATTCCGTGCGGGTCAGCTCGGGTGCGCGCGAGTTTGAATTTCAGGTGCGCGATCCGCGGAAATTAGCCGATGCAAACAGCGCGGACGGGGGCGAGGGAGCGGCGCAATTGGTGGCAATGATGCCGGGCAAGATCGTGCGGATAATGGTCGAAGTTGGCCAAGAGGTTAACGCTCAGGATGCGGTGTTAGTCGTCGAAGCGATGAAAATGCAGAACGAATTAAGGTCACCGCGCAGCGGGGTCGTACGCGAACTTCGCGTCGCGACGGGTGATACAGTGAATGGCGGCGATATTTTGGCGGTAATTGAATGACGGAAAATCTTCAAGTAGTAGACAGCGAAGGATTGCGGGTGATCCTGTGGGACATCGACGGCACGCTGATTCGGTCCCGCGGCACCGGTTCGTTCTGGGTCTATTTCAAACCAGTATTGCTGAAGCTGTTCGGCACGGCCGGCAACCTGGGTAAGTTCCAAGTTTCAGGCATGACCGATCTGCAGATCATTTACGAAGCGCTCAAGGACGAAGGGTTCACGCCCGAACAGATCATTGCCCGGACCTCCGAACTTTGTGAAATGCTGCCGCCGGAAATGCGGCGCGCGACGGCCACCGGCGAGGTCGAGTTTTATCTTTTGCCGGGTGTGATCGAAGCATTGGAGGCGGTCGCCGCCAACCCCCGGTATCGCAGCGCGCTGCTGACCGGAAATATCGAACCCGCCGCCCACGTAAAGCTGGATCTCGTTGGATTAGATCAGTTTTTCGCTTTGCCGGGCGCTTTCGGTGATACCTCGCTGCATCGGCAAGACCTGCCCGCGATCGCCGCCGAACGGATCAACGCGAACCTCGGGACCACGGTTCCCCCCGACCACTTTATTGTCATCGGCGATACGCCAAATGATATCGCCACCGCCAAATACTTTGGCGCACGCTCGATCGCCGTGGCGACCGGGAGATCGTTTAACCCGGCGATGCTGGCGGAATGCGGACCGGATGTCGTGCTGAACGATCTTTCCGATCTGGATCTGTTGATGAAGACGTTAGCCGGGTTTTGATCGCCGGCTGCGGGATGTGGGCGACTTTCCGCTGGAGCGTGGGCGACCCGCCCGCCGGTTCGGAGAAGTCGAGATTGGAGAAGGCCTTCTAGTTTAGTTGAACGGTTTCGGATTCGTTAGTGGCTCCGTAACCTGCGGGCGAGTCTCCCGCGCTCCGGCTGGAGAAGTCGAGATTGGAGAAGGACTTCTTGTTTAGTTGAACTGTTTCTGATTCGTTAGTGGCTCGGTATCCTGCGGGCGAGTCGCCCGCGC
>JBDSEC010000225.1:0-3643 GCA_039920205.1 Pyrinomonadaceae bacterium | reverse complement strand
CTTCGTCGCCATTTTATTAGGATGGCAGTTGGTCAAATACTTGCGCTCGGAACCCGAGGCCGCGCCGGAACAGGTGACCTGATCGGGCCGAAACGGCGGGGCCGGGGGCTGGGGAGAAGAACGCCCGGAAGGTTGGGTGGGTGCAATTAAAAGTGGGAGTTGGTCGAAGCTCAGCACGCGTTCGAAGCCCCGCCTAAAGGCTACAAACACACGTCCTTAGCGCAAGACAAACACCGTCGGTGTTCCTACCAACTCGCACATTTAATTACACCCCGGTTAGGTAGGCGCTACCTAAAAATCTTGTCGAAAATCTGGCGCTCTGCTAATCTCACGCCATAATTTATTTTTTCTGGCTTTGGTTGGTGGAAAGATCAGGGTTCGAGGCTGGCGACGCTTCCGATCATCGTTAAAGAGCAAAAGAGCTTACGGCGATAGGAATTCGTGTCGCTATTTTTCTCCCCGAGGAATTCGATCCACGGCAATTTTTTGAGCGACTGAATTTCACTTAGTTGAAATTTAATGAATGGACCCGTTATGAGCGTGTTAGATGCTTTGATACGGACCAACTTCTCGTAACGCCAGACCCGGCTTACCAACCGTATTAAAGGGGAAACATTGCCCAAGCCGCGGCTCCGGCGCTAGACCCAGCGAAAAGGAGACAGCATGAAACAACTGACTGATTCACGCCGACTGAGCTTCACCAGGTTTGCGCTTTGTCTGCTAATTATCGCGGCGCTATTCATTACGGCTAGCTTTAGTAAGCGATCTCAAGCAACGGTTCGAGCAATTACTGTAGTCACCGAAAGGACCCAGGACGTTCCGGAAACCGTCCATGTGGTCTTTTCTAATGCAGCGGCCATCGTCTGTGCCGACCGGGCCAGTAACAATGCCGGGACTAATCCTGGCTTGCCTCCGCTTTATCCCTCCCCAATCGTCGTTTCGGGCATGTCGGGGAACATTACCAAGGTAACCGTCACATTCGCGATCACGTCAACATTTCCGGATGATCTGGACGTCCTTTTGGAGGGCCCAACTGGTGCGCGGTCGCTGGTGATGTCTGATGCCGGCGGCAGCGGTGACCATACCAACGTCTCGTTTACCTGGGATCAAACCGCCGCCGCATTGATGCCGGACGGTCCGACCACACCAATTCCGACCGGTACCTTCAAACCGTCGAATTATGTTGGATTGGCTACGCCCGAACCGGGCGGCGCGGATAATTTCCCGGTACCTGGTCCGGGACTGTTAAGTTACACGGCGGATTTTAACGTTTTTAACGGTACCGCGCCGAACGGAACGTGGAAGCTTTACGTGGTTGACGATCAGGTGGTCGACAATAACAGTTTGCCGGGCGGTTGGAGTATCGACATTACGGCCGCGCCGGCCAATTGCACCGGCGCCCGGCGCCCGGTCGACTTTAATGGAGACGGCAAGTCCGATTACACCGTGACGCGAAACACCGGCGGTGGACCTAGCGGACAGTTGACCTGGCTAACGCATTTCACTGGTGGTGCAGATGCACCGAACCAGCCGTGGGGATTGCAAGGCGACGAATTAGTGCCGGCCGATTATGACGGCGACGGCAAGACGGACATCTCGGTTTGGCGGCCAGGGACACCCTTCAATTCTTGGTTCTATATTTTGCAAAGTAATACGAACACGTTCCGGGCGGATCAATTTGGACAATCCGGCGACGATCCGTCGGTGATCGGTGACTATGATGGCGACGGAAAGGTCGATCCCACGGTCTATCGTTCGGGTATTTCCGCCGGCGATCACAGTTTCTGGTGGTACCGATCCAGCCTTACAAATGCGATCACCTTGGGCGCCGAATTTGGACAAACCGGCGACTTCCCGGCGCCGGGTGACTACGACGGCGATGGAAAGTTCGATTTCGTCGTTCAGCGAAATGGCGGTAGCGGCAACGCCCGGTTCTTCCGCAAGTTCTCCAGCGGGATCCCCAGTGACTCGGTCGTCTTTGGAACGCCGACCGATATCATCGTACCGGGATTCTATGACGCGGATTGCAAGACCGATCTGGCGGTGGAACGCGGCTCGGGTGGTTTGCTCTATTGGAACATCCTAAACTCCACTAACGGTTCGATAACTGGACTGTTCTTTGGGAATGTGGCGACCGATTTCCCAACGCAAGGTGACTATGACGGAGATGGTTTGATCGATATTGCTGTTTGGCGGCCAAACGTCGATCCGACGCAGAACTTTTTCTACGTTCATAGTTCCGGCGCAGGTGACTTCCAGTTCGAATGGGGTCAAAACGGCGACTATCCGGTGGCGAACTTCAATACGCACTAAGTTCTCCAGCGGACAGTTTTGCTGAGTTATACCGACGGCGAGGGTGGATGGCCTCCCTCGCCTTTTCCTGGTCCGCGACGAGTGTAAAAAAAGCGAGAGTTATCATTGAGATGTATGGCCACGGCGTGCTCGGCGGCAAATCTCGTCAGACCGTTCTTACGGCAAAGCAGCCGACTCAAAGATCTCGCAACGGAGAAAAGGTCATGCGGCCAAGTTCCGCGCTGTTCGCTCTGAACCGTGCGCGGGGGTTTGAAGCGAGCGACGGCGGCACTATCGGGCTTGCAGCGTAAAGGCCGGAGCCGTGTCGCTAGAAATTCCGAAATTCGCCCCCGTGAAACCCAACGTACTGCGCAGAACATAGAAGGCTGGGGTGCCGGTCGTCCGCCAAACCGCCGGGTCGGTCATTCCGTCGCCGTCATAATCACCCGGAGACGCCCGATCGGGTCCGCCCATACCGAATCCGACCCCGCTAACGACACCATTGGAACTGCGGATCCAGTACCAAACGCCACTACTACCGCCCGACCTACCTCGCCACACCGAAAAATCGGTCTTGCCATCGCCATCAAAATCACCAGGCAAAACGAAGTCGGTGTTAAAACCCCCCCAGTTCTGGCCGACCACCACGCCAGTTGAACTGCGGATCACGAAGAAAGTATTCGCAGGCGCACCAACGTTGTTTCGATAGCACGCTACATCGGCCTTTCCGTCACCATCGAAATCGCCGCGAACAGGAAGGTCGGTGATGGCGTTGCCAAAGGAAACGCCGGTAAACCCGAGTGTGCTCCGCAAGAGATAGAAGGAAAGGACGCCGCCAACATTCCGCGTCACCGCGGGATCGGCCTTGCCATCGCCATCGAAGTCCTGTGAGATCCGCGGGTCGTCGCCGGATTGACCAAAGGCTTGAACCCTCAGCGTATTGGATTGGCTTTGTAGAATGTAAAAGGTTGCCGCTGTCGCATTACGCCACACGGCGATGTCCCATTTGTTGTCTCCGTCATAATCGCCCGGAACCACTACATCCGTCGCCGCTGTTCCCCAACTGGAAGAGATCAAAGAGCCGCCCAAACTCGGCTGTATATACCACGTAAATACTCCTCCGATAACTCGAACCACCGCATAATCCGTCTTGCCGTCGCCATCAAAATCGAGAGGCGCTTTTTGCAAATTGCCGTTGATCGTACTTGCCCGATTAACCTGATCCGTAGCACTAACGTCGTTCCGCGCGTCGGTTATATGGGGGTCCGGCTGACGCTCGGACGCGGGCTCTGACAACGCGTGAACCTCCGGCCAGGGCGCGAGGAAACCAAGCGCGCCTATCAGCAACATC
>JBDSEC010000224.1:0-3170 GCA_039920205.1 Pyrinomonadaceae bacterium | reverse complement strand
CGGCCGCGAGCGTTACAAAGGTGCGATAGCCGACCGGCGTACCATTGGTTCCGGGAAAAAAGACGAGCAATTGATTTCGCGGAGTTGCGCCCGGATTCCTGGCCACAAAATGCGGTGATAGAAAAGTGTCGATCTGCGGGTCGGTCGTTTGCGGATTTACGAAGATGGATTGAGTTTGTGATAAAACATTGGACGTCACCAAGACAACGAACAGGGAACTTAGAATGAGTTTTGACATAGTTAAGTATTAGATCGGCTCAATACTTAGACGTGTCTGTCGCGCGCCTGGACGATTAATTTGAGTCAAGATTGGACCGTAGTCCTAATACAATGCCAATGTTCGACAATTCTGACCTAAAACAAGTGATCTTTGACTTGGACGGAACTCTAACCGATCCGGGCTTGGGGATCATTCGCTGTACGCTGCATGCGATGCAGTCATTGGGGCGCCCGGATCCCACGATGGATCAGCTTCGGGCCTGCGTGGGGCCGCCCTTGCGCGACAATTTTATTTCCTTGCTGGGCACCGACGATCCGGTCCTGATCGAAAACGCGGTTGAAGTTTACCGTGAACGTACGGCGAGTCACGGTATCTATGAAAACGAGGTCTATCCGGGCGTCGAAGTGATGCTGACTACGCTGCGCGACGCCGGTTTCGGGTTGCTTATCGCCACGTCGCGGCCCGAGGTTTTTGCCGGTGCGATCCTGCGTAATTTCAAGTTGGATCACTTTTTCTCGGCTCGCTATTGTGCGCAACTTGATGGAAGTTTGTCCGAGAAAGCCGATCTGATCGGGCTGCTACTGCAAACTGAGGGCTTAGTGGCAAACAACTGCGTCATGATCGGCGACCGAAAACACGACGTGATCGGGGCGAAAAAGAATGGCATGCGCGCGATCGGCGTAACCTACGGTTATGGGTCGGTCAAGGAACTGACCGAAGCAGGTGCGGATCATTTATGCGGCAACACTGACGAAATAACGGCATTCCTGATGAACTCAGGTTAATGAATGGGTTTGCCGAGTTTCCAGCCGTGGGTGAGGCACAATTTTAGCGCATAGGACCAATGCACGAACCAGCTATGCTGCTGCCCAGTGCGGTGAGGCTTGCCTCACCGGCGACCCTTTTGATTTCTGGCGGCTAGGCCGCGAATTTTGCGCTTAGAGATGCGGGGAAAAGAACATTCGCGGCAAGCCGCATAAAGAGAAAGCTGCTCGGTGAGGCAAGCCTCACAGCACGGGTCAACGGCCGAGCCGGTTCGAGGGATGGAGATTCAAATCTGCGTTAATTGAATTGGCGTTTCTAAGAAGCGGAATGTTTCGCCTCCGAGAAGTTTCGCCGGAATGAAGTCAGAACCGGGAGCGGTAGCGACCGGGTTCTTTTTTGAGTAAATCTGAGTTTCTAAGGTACGGTTCGCTTCGCTTCCGAGAGAGGAAAGAAGTCAGAAATGGGTTTGTAATGTCTACAGTCGCAAAAAGAACCCAGTCGCTACCGCTCCCGATTCCGACCTCATCGCGGGAGAATCGTGGCTACGATTGTAAACGCAACTCGATCACGGGTCCCCACTACAAAAAACAAAGAAACCCGCCGAGCTCTCCCCTTCTCGACGGGTTTCTTGTTGCGGCCGCGTCTCTTCACATAGAAGGTAACAGCCGGTCTCGTAAGATTTTATTTTTGGAGGCCCGCCCGCGCTCTCCCCTTCGCTTGCGGGCCCCAAGTAACGGCAACCGCGCGGCTGCCGAACTGTTCAAGCTCTAGACGTTGCTTTTGTAGGGAGGCAACGCCACCGCTTGATTTAAGATCACGCCGAATTCCGTCCCGGATTTCACTTGGGCTTCCGGCCCTTTCAAGAGCAGGTCCGCGGCTACACCGGCGCCGCCGCCGATCAATCCGCCGATACCCGCACCCTTGCCACCACCCGCCAAGGCTCCGATGATCAATCCGGCTCCGGCTCCGCCACCGATAAAGATCAAGTGGCGATTATTCATTTTTCCGCCCGAGGCCGTGCCCTCATTATCGCTGGTCGTGTTGCCTTCATTCAGGTCGGTCAGCGAACCATTGATGGCCCGGCTAAGACCGTTCGGCAAAGTGACCGAGCGGAAAGCCACATCGATCGTTCCGGGCTTGCCCTTGCGTTGAGCCTTCACTACCGACGTTACGACGCCGTTGACGATGCTGCCCGAGGGGATGACCATTTCGCCGTTAGTCGCGTAAACCGGATCGACCACCGTCGAAGTAAATGTTTCACCCACCGTGGAGTTCTTTGAGCTCAAGGATTCGTTAATGCGCACGCGCAACGTCTTTCCCGACGCTACGGTGTAATAGACCGGCTTCTTTACCGTTGTTGTGCGCTTCAGAGTTGGCGTTCGCCGGCGATGTCTGGTTTGCGCTCCGACCGACGCCACACCACCAAGCGTGATCGCCGCCAATGCCACCAGGCTAATTACTATTCGCGTCAAATTGTGCTTCGAACTGTTCATATCGGGAGTCTCCTCTTTGTTTCTTCGGCCGCACAAGTAACTCGATCAACTGCGTGCTGGCGGCGACGCACACAGCATTAGAGCAACGGACGTGCCACACCTGACAAGTCGCGTTGAATTTGCGTATTTAACTGATTTTATGGGATTTGAGACCGATGGCGGTGGAAACCGCCCCTGAAATTCGGCGGCACAATTAACCATATCGGAACCGTATTCGAACAGGTGCACGATATGGTGCGGCATCGGGTTTCCACCGTCGGGGGAAATCATCCGGGCGAAAAAATTCAAACGCTGGATCGGAAAATGGTGCCGGGGGCGGGACTCGAACCCGCACGCCTCTCGGCACAGGCTTCTAAGACCTGCGTGGCTGCCAATTACACCACCCCGGCATCGGCGTTGATTGAATTTGCCTGATTCAGGCTGTTTGGTAACTCGTGAGCGAGATTAATTGATTAGAATTTGAAAGTCTAGTGGACACCTAAAATGGGTGCAATTAAAAGTGAGAATTGGCAATTGAAGTATCGATTGAAATATCCTCGCGTCGGCATCACCAGGCCTGGACCCTAGTATTAGGGGTAAGACGATCACGGCGGAAACCCGACCACTGAGAGGGCGCGGTCCGAAAGATTCAAGCCTCGCGTCGGCATCCCAAGTTAGGGACCATAGTATTAGCGGGGTTGGGTTTCTGCCGC
>JBDSEC010000223.1:0-3665 GCA_039920205.1 Pyrinomonadaceae bacterium | reverse complement strand
AAGAAATTTAGGGCCGCAGAATGTGGGCATTGTACGTCAAAGGCGCGGTGAGGCGCTAGAGGACGATAACGGCTAACTTAACGGAGTCAATTCGTGCGCCGCCTGAATGGCGGGCCGCAAGCGTAGTTCGGTTAAATGAAAGTTGATTCCGGGTTTATATTAGCTTGCTGCGCAAGCTTGCGGACAGGGATGTCCGCGCTCCCGACACCAACTCCAATCTGTCGGAGATTGCGCTTTCCTTTGGACGATGCGAGTCGATCACTTTTCCTGAGGGCACCGCCCCGCGCGTGAATCCTATTCAAACCGCAACGCATCGATCGGGTCTAAATTCGCGGCCTTGCGAGCGGGGTAGTATCCAAAGAAGATACCGACCGCCGCCGAGAAGACCACCGAACCAACGATCGCAGTGAACGAGACCAAGGTCGGCCATCCCAAAAGCAGGGGAATCGTTAACGACGCCACGATCCCCAAAACGATGCCCGCCGCACCGCCGGTCAAACTTAGCACGATCGATTCGATCAAGAACTGCGACCGCACCGCTGATGAACGCGCGCCGATGGCCATGCGGATGCCGATCTCGCGGGTGCGTTCGGTGACCGAGACCAACATGATGTTCATGATGCCAATACCGCCGACCAGGAGGGAAACGCCGGCAATGCTACCCAGCAACATGGTCATGATGCTATTGGTTTCGTTCGCGGCCTCGGCAATATCCGACATGTTGCGCACGGTGAAATCATCGGGATCATTAGCCGACAATTTATGCCGTTGTCGCAGCAGTTCCGCGATCTGGGTCTGGGCCGTATAGGTGGCGTCCTCCGAAACCGCGGACACATAGGCGATCTGCACCCGGGTGCTGCCTAATAATTTCTTTTGCACGGCGGTGTAGGGCGCAAACGCGGTATCGTCTTGATCGCGCCCTTGCGCATCCTGACCCTTGCGCGCCATCACGCCGACGACTTGAAATGGAAGATTCGTAACGCGGATGCTTTGACCCACCGGGTCTTGCCCGGGAAAGAGATTGTCCGCGATGGTTTGGCCGATAACGATCACGCGCGCGGCGGTGCGCACATCGCTATCGGTAAAGAAAGCGCCGCTACCGAGCTTCCATAGGCGGATGTCGGGATACTGTTCGCTGACGCCGACCACGGTCGTGTTCCAATTCTGGTTGCCCGCGACCATTTGCGAGCGCGCGTTTATCGACGGCGTTACCATTGACACGCTCGGCAGTTCACGTTTGATCGCTTTTAGATCTTCGACCGTTAGGGTGTTGGTACCGGAATCGCCGGTGCCGCTGCGAACCCCGCCGACGTTCTGCGCACCCGCGCTGACGAACAACAAGTTGGTACCCATGCTGGCGATCTGCGCCTGGACCGAGGCTTGCGCCCCCTGACCAATACTGACCATTGCGATCACCGCGGAAACGCCGATGATGATGCCCAGCATGGTAAGAGCCGCGCGCATTTTGTTGCGCGCCAGCGCACGGAAAGCGATCCGAATGATCATTAACAAATTCATAATTGCCACCGTGCCAACTTGATTGGCACCGGGCGCCGTTCGCCCAACTACTGCACCGCTTCCTCGTCGTCATCCGTGATCTCCGGCATTTCTGCCAACTCGGCCGAAGCGTCACGCGGTTCAGTCACCGGGTAGTCGCGTTTGATCTTGCCGTCCTTGAACACCACCACACGTGTCGCGTATTCCGCGATGTCAGGTTCGTGCGTTACCAAAACCAAGGTGATCCCCTGATCGCGATTCAGCCGTTGAAAGATCTCCATTACTTCGACCGAAGTGCGCGAATCCAAATTGCCGGTCGGTTCGTCCGCTAAGATCAGCGCTGGATGATTGACCAAGGAACGGGCGATCGCGACGCGCTGCTGTTGCCCGCCGGAAAGCTGGTTGGGATGATTCTGCTCGCGGCCGGCCAAGCCGACCTTGGCCAATGCCTCTAACGATCGGGTATGCCGCGTCTTTGCGTCCAGTCCAGCGTAAAGCATCGGCAGTTCGACATTCTCAAGCGCAGACGTACGCGAAAGCAGATTGTATCCCTGAAACACAAAGCCCAGTTTGCGGTTACGGATATCGGCACGGTCATCCTTGGACATTTTCGACACGTCGTGACCGTCAAGGATATAGCTGCCGCGCGTTGGGGCATCTAGGCAGCCGATGATGTTCATCATGGTCGATTTGCCCGAACCCGACGTACCCATGATGGCGACGAATTCGCCCGGGCGGATAGTTAGGTCGATTCCTCGCAAAGCGTGGACCGCTATATCGCCCAACTGATAGGTTTTGTGAATACTGGTCAGTTGGATCACCGGCGGCGCTGCGTCCGTTTCCGGCATTAGCGCCGGCACGATCAACCCGGCGCTTTGTGTCTGTATTTCAATTGCTTGCGACATAACTTTCAATCGTCCGACAGACTGTTAGTCTGTCGAATCTCCGTTTCCCCATCAGCCCGCTTTCAATTGGCTCGCCACCTTCGCTACCAGCATCGACAGACTAACAGTCTGTCGGACGATGAACCGACAGACTAACCGTCTGTCGGACGCTCGGCCCCTGACGCCACAACGGCCCTCCACCAGGACTTGAGTCCCGGCCGAAGCCCGACTGTGAGCTAGGGCGTCCCGTCCCCCAAATTGCGGATCCGCCGATCGCGGCGGGCCCCAACAGAACGCCCTGACTTAGCGGCCACGACCTCCACCTCCGCCACCCGTTCGGGGTGCCCCGCCAAATCCAGGCGCGGTCTGATTACCCGCCGCCGGTCTGGCGCTAGAAGTGGTTCCGGTCTGGCCGGTTATGACTAGTTCATCTACCTTTAGATTGCCCTCGACGACCTCGGTAAAAGCGCCGTCAGAAAGTCCGATCTTGATCCGCCGCCGTTGCGGCTTGCCATCGGTACTAAGCACATAAACGATTCTGGTTTGGCCCGGCAGCACGGCTTCACTGGCTGCGGTTGGGCGGTCTTGGTTCGGCGTGTCGCCGGATAAATTTCCCTCGGCATCGTTACCCTGGCTCGCATCTCTGCGTCCACCTGCACCAGCTGCCCGGTTACCGTTACCGCGGGAGCCCGAATTGCCACTAAATTGCGGCGTAAACCGCAAGGCGGCATTGGGGACCTTGAGGACGTCGTTACGCTCGTCGATAGTAATAACGAGATTCGCCGTCATGCCTGGTTTTAACTTCTCTTCCGGATTGGAGACGTCGATAACCACGTTGTAGGTAACAACGTTTTGCACCGTCACCGGATTTAGTCGCAATTGCTGGATCTTCCCCTGAAATTCTTGACCCGGGAACGCATCCACCGAGAAGTTGACCCCCTTGGCCTGCTCGACCAATCCGATGTCGGCCTGGTCGATATTGGCGATCACTTGCATTTGTTTCAGGTCGTTGGCGATCGTAAATAAGGTCGGCGCGGACAAACTGGCGGCGACGGTTTGTCCGACCGCCACGTCCCGCGACACGACCACCCCATCGATCGGCGATGTGATCGTGGTGTGGGAGGCGTTGATCTCGGCCAAATTCAGGGCCGCTTGCGCCTGTTCGACCTGGGCCGCGGCCTGCTGAACTTGCGCGGCGGATTGTTGCGCCGTTGCTTGGGACTGCTGAACCGTCGCCTGTGACTGGACAATTCCCGAACTGGACGACGATTGCGACGTCAACTT
>JBDSEC010000222.1:0-5856 GCA_039920205.1 Pyrinomonadaceae bacterium | reverse complement strand
CTTGGACCAGTTGGCGCGGCTCAGGCTCGTTTGGCCACAACCGCCGGCCCGTCCTTTGCCGGGTCGGTGGATCCTCGTCCTGCAAAAGCTCGACATCAATATATTTTTGGTCCCAGGCGGGACGATTGAGGACCTTTTTTTCGAATTTGAAAGGCTTGCGTTTCTTGGTCGCGGTCATATGAGGATTTCCTTAAGTGCTTGCAATTAGAGTTACGCATTCACCCGGGGTATTGTGAGTTTCCCCGGCTACGTGAGACGGCCTTTCCGGCTCTAACAGCTAACCACTAACGGCTAACCGTTATTCTCATTCTATCATCCGTGTCAACCAGAATTTTGAACCACGCCCATCACGTGCCGATCACCCTACCGCTTTTCCTTCGCGTGCCCGCCGCGCTTCGCGCCAGCGTGAAGTACAGTGAAGCCCGTTTGGGCCGCAACAAAACTTTGGCTGATCTTGGTTTTGGCTCTCCGTCTTCTTTTGGGAGAGGGCCGGGGTGAGGGTTTTGCGTTTCGCAAATTAGGTGCGCCTCGCATGCGGATCAAGACCATTAAGAAGTGTCCGAAGCCCCCAACGGGGGCGGCAGAGGTTTCATACCCTGGTTTAGAGGCCATCTTTGACCGCCGGTGTCGGGGTATAGCTAACGACCGGCGGTCAAAGACCGCCTCTAAACTGCGAACGTAAAATGTTTTTGGAGATGCAACGGTCGCCCATTTCCTGGGCTCGGAACCGGGTGATGGGTTGACCCAGCGGTCCGCGGCGCCACGCTGGGCTTTGTGCGGTACGCCCAGATTGGGGGTTTGTTGAGTCGCGCACAAACAAATCCCTGACCCAGTTTAGAGGCGGTCTTTGACCGCCGGTGGCGGGGTATAGCTAACGACCGGCGGTCAAAGACCGCCTCCAAACTGCGAACGTAAAATGTTTTTGGGGATGCAACGGTCGCCCATTTCATGGGCTAGGAACCGGGTGATGGGCTAACCCAGCGTTCCGCGGCGTCACGCTGGGCTTTATGCTGTCCACCCCCGTTGGGGGTTCGTTGAATGGGGATCTGGCTTAAATGATGTGGATTACAGGCAAGTATTAATCGCAAAATATGCAAAGCAGATATTCAGCGATTAAATAATTTGGGAAATTATTCTGTATCCATCGTGATTTAGAGTGCCGATCGTCAACCCAGAGTGTCCCGCAGTGTAACATTAAATGTTAATTATGAGCACATTTCAGGTTGACCGGTGCGGACTACTTAGCGGAAACCCGAGCGTCAAAACCAGTGAGTTATCTTGCAGGTTGAATCAGGGTTTACGTTAGCTTGCGGTGCAAGCTTGCGGACAGGGATGTCCGCGCTCCCGGCAAATCGATCGCGGATGGACGGCGTCGCTTTTTCCTTGGTCCAACTAATAATTAAAGGGGCTGACTTTCAGTGAAAGTCAGCCCCTCAATTTTAAGTAAAAGCGCTAAGCACCTTAGCTCTTCGGGACCTGCAGGATGTCGCCCGGGTGGAAAACCGAGTTCGGTGTTTCCAATTTGTCGCGGTTGGCGTAGAAGATCTTCATATATTCCTGACCATCGCCCAACTCGTTCTTGGCAATGCGCCAAAGGGAATCGCCGGCCTTAACCGTGTACGGCACCGTTTCCGGCTTCTTCTCACTCACACTGATGTCGGCGTTTACATCGTTCGCCCAGTTCGCGTCCGTCAGTTTGATCTGATCCCAAACCTGGTTCGCGGTCGCTTCGTTGGGCGCCACTCCACGGATGACCAGCTTGTTGTCTTCCACATGCAGGTTCAAGACCTGCACGCCTTGCTGTTCGATGGTATGCATCACCGAGGCATATTTGCCCTTGAGCTCAGTGAAACGATCTACGGCGGCCGGCGCCGCGGCGGCTGCGGTCGCTCCGCTGCCAAACATTTTATCGAAAATAGACATCTTTGTTCTCCTTCGTGGTTTTACGTTTACGGTTTAAGTATTGGTGTTCAATCATAGAGACGGCTGATAGGCACGCCCACAACTTGGACCATACTATTTCATGAAACTGCCCAACATACGGCTAACGTCATCCGCGACGTTGCCATCCTTATTCGAATCCAACATGCTACTGATCGATCCCATCAGGTCAGGCGCAGCGGCTTCGGATTGCTGGGTCTGATCATTAAGGAACGATGTAAGGCCGCCCGCGTCCAGATCGTTCTGCTTCTGCTCTTGGCCAACCGCCCCCATAACCATCGGCGCGATCATTTCCAAGATGCCGCCGGCGGCGCTCGGTTCCAATCCGGTCTCATTAGCCAAACTGCACTGCACGGTTTCCTGTCGGCCGCCAAAAATATGGCCCAATATACCGGCTCCATTGGCGGCACTGGGGTTGCTTAGATAACCGGTCAAGTTATCAAAGATCCCACCGTCGTGATCCTTGCTAACAGCATCGTGCAACTCGCCCGCGCCTTCCGGTTGCGCGGCGTTGCGGGCTAACGCCGCAATAATAAGCGGGACGGCAACTTGCACGGCTTTCGCGGTCATTTCTTCGCTTAATCCAAGCCGGCTCGCCATAGATCGGATCGCCGTGCCGGCGATCTGCTGGGTAATCATCTGGGTAATACCATTCATTATTTGTCCTCGATCAGCAAAATTGAGACGAACACTGTAAGACAGTCGCGCGTAGGCAGATCAGGATCCAATGGTCGAATCCAGGCGACTGCTTCAGTTAATAAGGAGCAAAGGGGAATGATCTGCTCAGCTATGGGGGATGTGGAGATCAGAAAGGAAACAAAGCGCGGAAAACGCCCTACGGGCACGGTCCGATCATCCAATGAACATTTCTTCTTCGCCGTAGATCTGGTCGACCGATTTCGGCTGCGGCGCGAAGAGAACTTCCAAACCGCGGCGGACGCCGGCCATGATGGCGGCGATCTCGCGGGCGGGTTGAACCACCTTGTCGTTGATGAATTCGGTCGTGGATACTACTTGCTGATTGGTGTCGTCGATGGTGCGGCTGACCATCGCGACCTTGTCGCGGGCCGTAACTGCCGTATCTCCGACCAATTCTTTCAACTCTGCGACCTCTTCCTTGATCAACGCCGCGGATTCCGAAAAATACAGCGTAGCCCGCGTCAAATGACCGGACATGGCGTTGAATTGTTCGGCGATCTCTTTGCCCTGAACCAGAATGGCTTGGCTTTGATCGGTCAATGCATTTACCCGTGCCAGCAACGGTTCAACTTTCTTTTCCAAACGCATGGCGGTTTTCCCCACGCGAGCGACAACTAAGGCGATCGCGATCATCGCGAAGGCAATAACCACAAAGCACACTGCCACGATCGCCATAATGATCAGCAGGGAAGTGTCTTGATCGATAAAGAAGAAGGCCATTGTATTCATGCGGCTAAAGATGAATTATCCGAGGCGACCCGGGAATGCGGGCCGCCTCCAAGTCAAAGGATCGGTATGGCCTAGACTTCCTTTTTATCCGGGTAGTTCGGGCCACCACCGGCGATCGCCGAAGACGCGGTCTTCCGCTTTTCTTCAACATAGGCGTTCTTTCCCGCTTCGACGGCAGCCGTTAAAGGAGCCGCCGTGCGAGACGCAACTTCCTTGGCGGTCTCAACATATTCGCCGGCTTTGTCGGTCGCGGTGGCGTACAATTCCTGAGCCTTCTCGCGCGTCGCATCATAATACTCACCGGCACGTTGACGGCCAACTTCGTAATATTCGCCGGCGCGGGCGCCCACTTGGGACGCGGTCTCGCGCGTGCGGTCGATGCCTTTACGCGTAGCATCGGCAATATCGCCGCGGAGTTCCTGACCCGATTTGGGCGCGAACAGCAACGCCAAGACCGCGCCAATGCCGCCACCGATCAACAGGTAGGTTAGTTTAGTTGTAACGTCTGAATCATTCTCTCTGCTCATATTTACCACCCTCTCATGCGTTGCGAAGCCGGAGCTTCGGAAATTGTTAGATACCACTAAAGAAAACGCGACTATATCAGAGGGGACGGCGGTCGCGCAACAAAGTTACGGCAGCCGCGTACCCTTTTTACCAACACGCCCTAGACGCTCATCGTCGATTTTGTTGCGGCAAATCCGCAAAACAAATGTACCGATTTCGAACACAAATTGACGCCCCACGCGATTCGTGCAATCGGCGCGCCAAAGGCCGAGGCGGCGGGGATGGGGGTTGGGGGACGGACTAATGGAAAATGGAGAATGGTACATGTGGAGGACCCAAGCGTCAGGATAAGAATTTGGACCACAGAGCGCACAGAGAACACGGAGAGATAGATTCAAGCCAGTTTTCTTATTTCCTCTGTGATCTCAGTGTGCTCTGTGGTGCAATTTTCGCGAAAAGCATTGCCAGGTATGGGTTTTCGTATGATAATTCGGCAAAATACGGATTCCAGTGTGAAATTGCCCCTAGGCTAACTTCCGCACTAATGCACCACCCCGGCGATGACAGGAGGAGATCAAATGAGAGTCTATACGTTGAACAATAGGAGTTGGCGAGTACGGCCGGGTTTGAACATTCTGCTTGCGATTTTGATCGGTGTCTTGGTTGCGACCAATGCTTTTGCCGGTTGCGGGACACCCTCCTTTAGGTCGGCGGTTCACGTCACCACTGGTAATCAACCCGAAGACCTCGTGACCGGGGACTTCAACCGCGACGGAAATCTCGACTTAGCCGTTGCGATTCAGGCCGATGACGTGTGTTTCGTGCTCTATGGCGATGGACGCGGTGGATTCCCAAATGGCTTTGGTTTTGCCGCGCACGACGCCCCGATGGGGGTCAGCGTGGGCGACTTTAACCGTGACGGCGCACCGGATCTGGTGGTGGCAAATTTCCTTTCTGACGATGTTTCCATCCTGCTCAACACCGGATCGGGCCTGTTTGGTGCGCCGACAAATATTGCGGTGGGTAATCAGCCGCAGGCGATCGCGATCGATGATTTCAACCGTGACGGGAAACTGGACCTCGCGGTGAACCGCATGAGCGGTAGCTCGATCGGCGTCTTGTTGGGAAATGGCACGGGTGGATTCGGCGCATCAACGACATTCGCCCTGGCCCCGACCGTGGGGAACGGACGCGGAATCGTGTCCGCGGATGTCGACTTTGATGGCGACCTTGACTTGGCTTTGCTTGCCGCAAACGCCATGAACCAGGGCGTTTTCGTGATCATGCTCAATAATGGCGCGGGCAGCTTTACGTTCTCAACCGCCAATAACATAAATGTGGGTCTGGCAAGAGACTTGGCTACCGGCGACCTCAACCAGGATGGTAGAACTGACTTTGTGATCGGCAGCTCTTTTAACTCCAGCACGACGGGCGGATTGACGGTTCTACTGGGCAACGGCACGGGCGGCGTCACCTTTGGCGGAAATCTCCTAACGGGCGATACCGTCGATGGCGTCACTGTCGGAGACGTTAATGGCGACGGCAAGCCGGATGTATTAGGAGTCATGGAACTTGGCCGCAAGGTCGTAGCTTTTCTGGGCAATGGTATGGGCGGTGCCAGCGCCGGTCCGTTCAATTTTGTCATTGCACAGTCGTCACTTGGTTTCATGGGACTGGCGGCGGGCGATCTCAATTCGGATGGGCGCGTTGATTTTATGGTCAGCAGCCTCAATCTAGGTGATGTTTCGGTAGGACTGGGTACCTGCGGTGGCGGAACGAACCGACCGAAAGTCGATTTCGACGGCGACGGTACCACGGATATCGCGGTCTTTCGACCCTCAAGCGGATCTTGGTTCATACTGAAAAGTTCGAATTCCTCGTTTCAAGCATTTCAATGGGGGCAAAACGGGGATCTTCCCGCCACCGGCGATTTTGACGGAGACGGGATCTCCGATTTTGCGGTTTTTCGTCCTGCAGGCG
>JBDSEC010000221.1:0-3506 GCA_039920205.1 Pyrinomonadaceae bacterium | reverse complement strand
GGGAACGTATTTGATCAACGCTGCGTTGAATCGTGACGAACCGCTGTTGCTGGGACTGGCGGCGTTCATTTCCACCGTGGTATTGCTCTTCAATCTTTTGGTGGACATTGCCTATGCGTATATCGATCCACGCATTCGTTTGAGTTAAGACCGGCGAGAGGTTTTTCCAGAATGTCGTTTGAACCAGAAAATTTGCACCGCGAAGGTAAGCTGGACGAAGTCGTGGACAGCGCCGGGACCAGCTCGGTTCCGCCGGTTGATTCATTGGCGACTGACGAGTCGACGGGCTACGTTAAGGGGACAAGTCTTTCACGTGATGCCTGGCGCCGGCTGCGTAAGAACAAACTTGCATTGTTAGGTTTGGTGGTCGTGGGTGGGATCATTTTGACCGCCTTGGCCGGTCCCAAGATCTGGCAATTATGGAAGGGTTACACCTACGATTTTATCCCGAGCGACCGCAGCCTGGTCCGCGCGATGGCGCCGAGCTGGCAACATCCGATGGGCACCGATCCGCAGGGTCGCGACGTCTTGGCCCGGGTGATGGTTGGGGGGCAGATCTCGTTAATGGTGGCGCTGGTCTCGACCGCGGTCTCGTTGTTTATCGGGGTCAGTTACGGCGCTATCGCCGGGTATCTGGGGGGGCGCGTAGATAACGTGATGATGCGGTTTGTGGACCTGCTTTATGGCGTTCCGCTGATCATCTTCGTGATCGTTATGCTGGCGCTCTTTAACAAAAGCTTAGTATTACTTTTTGCCACCATCGGGGCAGTTTCTTGGCTGACCATGGCGCGTATTGTGCGCGGCCAAGTTCTATCTTTGAAGAATTTAGAATTCGTCGAGGCCGCGAAATCCATCGGGGTTTCGACTCCCAAGATCATTTTCCGCCACCTGGTTCCCAATACCCTGGGACCGGTGATCGTTTACGCGACGCTGACCATTCCGACCGTCATTTTGCAGGAAGCATTTTTGAGTTTTCTCGGGTTGGGTGTGCAGGCTCCGTTGTCATCGTGGGGAACACTGGCGTCCGAAGGCGCCGATAACATCGCTATCTACCCGTGGATGATCATTTTTCCTGGCATGGTGATGGCCTTGATGTTGTTTAGCTTGAATTTTGTCGGCGATGGTTTGCGCGATGCTTTGGATCCGCACATGCGCAAGGAATAGAACCTAGATCATGAACAATGGCACGATCTTAGAGGTCAACGATCTTAAGACCTATTTCCGCACCGAGGACGGCACCGTCAAGGCCGTCGATGGTATTAGCTTCAATTTGGAGCGCGGCGAGACCCTGGGCATCGTTGGCGAATCCGGCTCGGGCAAGTCGGTGACCAATCTGTCGATCCTTCGGCTGATCCCGGATCCGCCGGGCAAGATCGTGGGCGGAAGCGTGACCTTCAACGGTATCGATCTGCTTTCCTTGTCATCTGCGGAGATCCGCAAGATTCGCGGCAAGCGGATCGCCATGATCTTTCAGGACCCGATGACGTCGCTCAACCCGTTTCTGCGCATCTCCAAACAGCTGATGGAGATGACCCAGCTACATTTGGGATACAACAAGCAACAGGCCTACGAACACGCGATCAAGATGTTGGACGAGGTCGGCATTCCCGACCCGGAAAATCGGGTGGACAATTATCCGCACGAATTTTCGGGCGGTATGCGCCAACGCGTAATGATCGCGAT
The DNA here is from genome assembly GCA_039920205.1 of Pyrinomonadaceae bacterium. Taxonomy (GTDB): domain Bacteria; phylum Acidobacteriota; class Blastocatellia; order Pyrinomonadales; family Pyrinomonadaceae; genus JBDSEC01. The sequence goes on along the minus strand of JBDSEC010000221.1, from coordinate 1,823 downwards.
GGCGTTATCTTGCGAACCCGAACTTTTGATCGCTGACGAGCCGACGACCGCTTTGGATGTGACGATCCAAGCGCAGATATTGGAATTGATCAAGAGCCTGAAAGCCAAGACGGGCGCCAGCGTTATCTTGATCACTCACGATCTGGGGGTTGTGGCCGGCATGACCGACCACATTATCGTGATGTACGCGGGTAAGGTGTTCGAGCAAGCACGGACGCGCGATCTATTTGCCACTCCGGGTAACCCTTACACCAAGGGACTTTTACGTTCCGTTCCCGACCCGACTAGCGAACAGGGAAAGCTTTATCAGATCCCCGGTTTGCCCCCGGATGTGGCCCATTTGCCACCCGGGTGCCCGTTTGCGCCGCGCTGTGAGCGCGCCGAAGATATTTGCCGCCGCGAAATGCCGCCGTTTGTGGCGTTGACCCCGGAACATCACTCGCTTTGTCATTTTGCTAACGACGTCTATGAAGAATCGCGTCAGGAACGCGAACAGAAGGTTTCTAGCGCGGTCTAACGCATTCCATGGACACTAATAATCCAACAGCCACCAACGGAAACGCCGCACCGGCGGTCAACTATAAGGCCGATCCATTGATCCGAATAGTTGACCTGACCGTCTATTTCGACTTGGGCGGCGGAACGACCTGGGACAAATTGACTGGTGGTCACAAAGTGCGGCGTGTGGTCAAAGCAGTGGACGGCGTTTCGATCGATATCTATGCGGGTGAAACCTTGGGGCTGGTGGGAGAATCCGGTTGCGGCAAATCTACCTTGGGCCGCGCGCTGCTGCGGCTAACCGAACCAACGAGTGGCGAAGTCCATTTTCGTGGTCAAGATCTGGCGCATCTGTCCCAGCGCGAAATGCGCGACTACCGGAAACACATGCAGATGATCTTTCAAGACCCGTATGCGTCCCTCAATCCGCGCATGACTGTCGGGCAGATCATCAGCGAACCGTTGGAGACGTTCAAGTTGGCGCGGGGGGCGCAGGCCGAGCAACAAGTGCAGGAATTGATGGAGACCGTCGGGTTGAACAAGCGGTTCATCAAACGCTACCCGCATGAATTCTCCGGTGGCCAGCGCCAACGGATCGGCATCGCGCGGGCGCTGGCGGTCGATCCCGATTTCATTGTTGCCGACGAACCGATCTCGGCGCTGGACGTTTCGATCCAGGCGCAGATCATGAATCTGATGGAACGGCTGCAACGGGCCAAGAATCTGACCTATCTTTTCATCTCGCATGATCTACGCGCTATCCGTCATGTGGCCGATCGGGTGGCGGTGATGTATCTGGGTAAATTGGTCGAATTGGCCGGGGCCAAGATCATTTATGACGACCCCTTGATGCCGTACACCAAGGCGCTGATCTCTGCCGTCCCGGTGCCCGATCCGGAGGTCGAGTTGACCCGCCAACGCATCGTGCTTGAGGGCGATGTTCCGTCACCGATCAACCCGCCCAGCGGTTGCCGGTTCCACACTCGTTGCCCCTATGCGATCGCCCAATGCAAAACGGTAGAACCCAAGCTGGTCGAGATCAAACCAGCCCATTTTGCCGCCTGCATCCGCATCAGCCCGGACCAACCGGACATCGACCAGGTAGCGCCAGGCGCGGCTCCCGGGTTGGTTCGATGAAGGGGGCAAGCACCGCCGTACAACGCTAATGCTCGCCAGATCCAAAGGGAAAGAACTTGCATCCAAACGAGCCGGTAAAACTGGGAGCGCGGGCGTCCTCGCCGGCGATGAGCGCAAAGCGCGAAAACGTAAACCATTACTCACCGCCACCTTGTGTTCGCCGCCGTACCCAACGCGGAGCGTATTTC
>JBDSEC010000220.1:0-7551 GCA_039920205.1 Pyrinomonadaceae bacterium | reverse complement strand
TTGCCTAGTCATTAAACGTCCTTTCCAATGTGCGCAGCAAACGACGTTTGCTCTAGGCTTACGTTAGCTTGCTACGCAAGCTTGCGGACAATGATGTCCGCGCTCCCGGCGTTTTGGTCGTTACGATCGAAATTGACTTTTCTTTTGGATGATCGAGATTCATGTCTAAGCCGCAGGTATTGGGCCAGACGCAACCAGCCGTTTCGCTTTTGGGTCGACCGCCAAACTTAAACCCTCCAGTGTTCTGGCTCCAAGCAGTAGCAGGTCACCCTTTTCGGCGAACACCACTTCGTCAACCGTGAAGTGCTTGTCGTAGCGAATGATCGCGAACCCGACGCTACGGGTGATCTTTTGACCGTTAGCCATAACAAACGTCAAGTCTTTCTTTTCGCGTGCGATCTCGAGTCTTTCCAACGTACTTGCCGGAATCCAGGTCAACTCGCTACCGGTGTCCACCAGAAGCTTGGGTAGAATGGATGATCTTCCGCGTTCGGCAATATTTTCAACCTTGCATTTAATGTAAAAGGTTCCCATCTCGAATAAAGTCTATCATAGGATTCGGCAAGTTTTGCCTCAGCCCTTCAATTGATTGGACTTAGCCGTCCATGCATAAAAGCACCTTCAATTTTAGTGGGAGGCAAGAAATGCCGGGAGCGCGGACCTCCACGGTCCGCAAGCTTGCGCAGCAAGCTTCCGTTTCTGATTCGGTCACTCGTTACGGCGCAGTTTTCTCTAATATTGCATTGACCGTAATGCTCGCGCCCGGTCCGACCGAAATGGTCCGAATCCACTCGTTGTAGCCACTCTTCTCGATCTTTATCGTGTGTTCGCCCGCCGTTAACTTGAGTGTTGAGCCGGTCGTGCCGGCAAATTTTCCGTCAATCGTGATCTCCGCGGTTTCTGGGTTCGAGATGACGAGGACCGTTGCCAGCGCCACCCCCGTGGCCGAATCGACCGCCGGGGCGTTTTCCGTTACGATCGGATCCACGAACAATGCCGCGCTAAGCTTGGTATCGGCCGCAACGAAAGCCGTTATCTCCGTACCCTGGGGAACGATCATGTTTCTGCCCTTGATGAAGAAAAAGAGCGGGGCGGCGGGGAAAAATACGATGCTCGAGGCCACCACCGCGCTGGTCATGGCGGTGGTATGGTTTCCGCCTTTCCCACTCTTGACCGCGCGCAAAGCGAGTTTGTCGCCGTTGGCCAAGCGGACATAGTCAATATTGATGCTCAATTGACCAGCCCGGCCAAAGCTTCGTTTCGGATGCGCTACGGTGACCGTGCCGAACGCGAGCGCGCCCTGTTTGATCACCACTCGATCGCCGAGCCTGGTCTCCTCGATCGCCTCAAAACCGACCGTGTCATTGACCTTAGCGACGCCAGACGAAACCGTCTGCATTAGGCGAAGCTTTATCGGCGTGTCCGCCGGCATAAGGTTGCTCGGGGCCGGTTCCGGAAGCTGAGGCGGTGGCGTCCGTTGGGTTTGTGCGAGCGCGGGTGATATGCCGGTCAGACCGAATGTCGCGCACAGCGCGATCGAGGCAAAGAATGTTTTGATCATTTTGGGTCTCCTAACCAACGAGGACCAATAACTAAAGCGATTTGGTAGCACTTGGAGCATAAAGGTGCTTGGGATCCGATAAACTGTACAGCAACTAACGATCGTATACCGAATATGCTCGGGCAGTTAACGCAAAATTATTCACCAATGGTCGTAATAATCTGACGATCTGCCTTTCGGTGATACCGCAAAGCACAAAGGAACGTCGATTCCGCCGTGTTCTTCGGAAGAAGCTAGCAACCCTTATACCAATGCAGCCTAGGCTCGATATGGACAGGACAAGCGGCGTGCTTTCTTCAAACCCGACGCGGTCGCATCTCCAAGCCTAGGGTTGGCGCTTTGCCCCCTAGTCAACGTCGAAAAATACGCCAACACTGACGGAGTTGTATCGATATCCGGCCGGCGAAACCAAGGAACTAGCCACTACCCCGTTGGGGACCTGGCGAAAGTATCCAACACATAAAAGCAAATTCAATTTTGGTGGGCGGCAAGAAAAGCCGGGAGCGCGGGCATCCCTGTCCGCAAGCTTGCGCAGCAAGCTAACGTAAACCCGGATTCAACCCACGTGATCTACGCGGACACGGGCCAAGGCGTTCCAAAGGAATTTTGACCTCACATTAATGGTTCGAAATCGCCGGGAGCGCGGACATCCCTGTCCGCAAGCTTGCGCAAGTAAGCTAACGTAAACCCGGATTCAACCCCCGTGATAACCGAATTTGCTGACGCCTAGCCCAAGTCCAGCGCAACGAATATTGCACAAGCCATTGTTGCCTAGTCATTAAACGTCCTTTCCAATGTGCGCAGCAAACGACGTTGTCGCTAGGCTTACGTTAGCTTGCTACGCAAGCTTGCGGACAGGGATGTCCGCGCTCCCGGCGTTTTGATGGTTGAGATCGAGGTTGAATTTTCTTTTGGAAGCGAACTGACACGCGGGAGATGTTTCTGAAGCGTATCGAATTATGAAGATTGAACTCCGATGAAGCCTCGCAAGTAGTTGCGCACTGCTCTACATCCCTTGCACCCGGAAATTGTTGCGATATAATTCATCCATGGCAACAATCCACGAAGTCGAAACACTCGCATTTGCGCTATCCGAAAGTGATCGTGCCGTTCTTGCTGCCCACCTGCTCGATTCGCTACCGGGAATTCTGATTGATGAAGATGAGGGAATTGCTGAAGCGTTGCGGCGTGACGCCGAATTGGACTTGAATCCTGAAATTGGTCTCTCACTTGAGGAATTTGATCGGCGAATTAAGTCGCGAAAGTAATGATGCGGGTAATTTTTCATCCCTCCGTTCATTCCGACGTAGCCGAAATTATTGAATATTACGAGGAAGCTGGCGTTCCCGATCTTGCTGACGAATTCTACCAAGAATTTCTTCACTACGTTAAAGCCGCCGGCAGCAGTCCAAACTCATTTTCGATTCGATATGGCGATATTCGTCAAGTAAATTTAACCAGGTTCCCGTACCAATTCTTGTATCGATTGACGGATAGCTCTGTTCTGGTCCTTGTTGTTCGGCATCACCGACGCGATCCCACCTTTGGCATGAATCGTCGATAGGGCCAATCATCGCCCACCTTATGTTCAATTCGTTCGGTCCAGCGAGCGGTATCCCACCGCTTCAGCGACGTGGGTTAGTTTGATGTAAGCCGAGTTGCGCGACGAGCTAGCCGGAAATTGCGTTTGCGCTCCAGTGGAGCGCGATATTTATAGCATTAACATCCAGAAAACGAATCATCCCCGCCCCAGGGGGCGGAATATTTCGCACCTACGGCGCGACGTGTTTTCTAAGGCTTCCCGAACTATAAATATTGGGCTCCGCTGGAGCCATGATCTTTTGGCGATTAGTCACGGGCCGGCCTAACTCAAGGTAGCAAGTACTGCGAGAAGCTCAACCCTCAATCGCTCGGACATCTCGAATTGGGCACATAGATCAGGAGTCGCCACCTTTTTCATCTTATGTCTGATCGAGCGATATTCCGGATGAAAATCGAAAAAGTCCCTCCTTAAGCAGGTGCGAGCCTCCTGAACCTTCAACGGCGACCAACGCAACATTCGATTGCCCCAACTCCCATAACCGGCAATGTTGGACCAGTAGTAACCCAACGAAGAAAATAGGTCATCGGGTGCTTTGTTCAATTTAACGATTCTAAGGACATCGTCGTATGGGAAGGGTCCTTGACAGACTTGGTCATAAAAGTACTTGATCGTTGCCAAGTGTTTGATCTGGTCCTCGCTGAGTTTCATTTTGGTTGGCGCATACCCTATGTCCAATACGTCCGGTCCAGCGAACGATACCCCACCGCTTCCGCGATGTGGGGTGGTTTGATTTCGAGCGAGTTGTCCAGGTCCGCGATGGTGCGGCTGACCTTTAGGATGCGGTCGTGGGCGCGCGCCGACAGGCCCTGGCGGACCATGGCGCGTTCCAGCAGCGCTTCGCATTGGTTGTCTATCTCGCAGTGTTGGCGGATCTGCCGGGGGCTCATTCCGGCGTTGGCGAAGATCGCGTCGTTCTCGAATCTTTCCGATTGGATCGCACGGGCGGCCAAAACACGGGCGCGGATCGATTCCGAACTTTCACCGTCCGGCACATTCTTGCCGCGCAATTCGTTAAAGCGTACGGCGGGCACGTCGATGTGGATATCTATGCGGTCCAACAGCGGGCCCGAGATGCGCCCGACATAGCGTTGGATCTGTTGCGACGTGCAGCGGCATTCGCGCGTCGGGTCGTTCCAAAAACCGCAAGGGCAGGGGTTCATTGCTGCCGCCAGCATGAACGAAGCCGGGAAGGTAAGCGACATCGCCGCGCGGCTGATGGTCACTTTTTGATCTTCCAAGGGTTGGCGCAAAACCTCTAAAACGCTACGGTCGAATTCCGGCAGTTCGTCCAAAAAGAGCACGCCGTGATGGGCCAAAGAAACCTCGCCCGGCCGCGGCATCGCGCCGCCGCCGATAAGGCCGGCATCGCTGATCGTATGATGGGGCGACCGGAACGGCCGTTCGGTGACCAAACCCGTGCGGCCCGTCAGCCCGGCTACGGAATGGATACGGGTAACTTCCAGCGCCGCCTCGAATTCCAGCGGCGGAAGGATCGTCGGCAGCCGTTTGGCCAACATGGTCTTGCCGGAACCCGGCGGACCGATCAGCAGAATATTGTGCGATCCGGCACTGGCCACTTCCAGGGCGCGCTTCGCGGCAAGTTGGCCGCGGACTTCCTTGAAATCGACCAGGTATTTATCCGGGTCGGCCAACATGGTATCCGGGTCGGCCCGTAACGGTTCGGGCGGGTCGTCGGATCGCAGGGCATCGACCAACTCGATCGCGCCGCGCAGGTCGGTCACCGGATAGACATTGACTCCCGCCACGACGGCGGCTTCGCGTGCGTTCTCTTCGGGAACCAGCAGATTCTTGACGCCGGCTTCGCGCGCACGGATGGCAATGGACAATGCGCCGCGTACTGGACGCACGCGACCATCCAAAGACAGTTCACCGACGCCGACGGTATCGATAAGCGCTTCGGCATTGCCCATATCGCCGTTGGCGCCTAGGATGCCGAGCGCGACCGGCAGATCAAAGCTCGCGCCTTCCTTGCGCACATCGGCCGGGGCCAAATTGATAATTATTTTATGGACGGGAAAGAAGAATCCGCAATTGGTGATCGCGGCGCGAATGCGTTCGCGCGATTCGCGCACGGCGGCATCGGGCAAACCGACAATACTGATGTTGGGCCGGGTATCGTTCTCGCCCTGGGAAGGCGAAAGATCGACCTCGACATCCACCAGGTCGGCGTCAATTCCGTAAACTGCGGCAGAAAGCGTACGAAACAGCATATAAATGAGGGTAAAAAAGTCCAAGTTCGGACCTCCAAGTGTACTACGACAAAACTTGGAACTCCGAACTTGGAATTTACTACTTTTCAGTTGTAACTACTAACGGCGCCGGCTCGGAGTCGTCGTCGTTTTGGTTGCGGCCGGAGTCTTGATCTCGGTACCGGCGGCCAAGGTCTTGCTCGCCGAAATGCCATTCAATTTCGCCAACTCATCGGCATTGAGGCCATAACGCGCGGCCATCTTGGTCAAAGTGTCACCCGACTGAGCCTTCAACGTATTCGGCTTGGCCGGCGCCGCTTTCGGGGCGGGCGTGGCTTCCGGCGTCTTGGCGCGGACGATCGAGGTCAATTGTAGCTGGCTCTTCGGAGTCATGATCTTGGTCGCCGAATTCAGGTCGACACCCGGATTGAACTCCTGCAGTTGCGAAACGGTGATTCCGGTGCGGGTCGCCAGCGAATTCCAATCTTCGCCTTTGTTGACCGCTACCAAATTCATGTTGCTGGTTTCGCGGCGGTCAACCGGTACGCGCTTCAAGGTGGCCACGAACTGTTGTGCACTACCGGCGGGGATACGCACGTTGTACGCTTCACCGCGCGGGGTCGTGTCACGCCGCAGTTCCGGATTCAACCCACGAAGTATTTCCAAGGATGAATTGGTCGCGTCGGCGATCAACTTCAAGCTAGTCGCTGTCGGCACCTGCACAACGTCATAAACCATCGGGGCATCCGGTTTAATATGGCCGAGACCATATTTTTCCGGGCTCTTGGCGATCAACATGACGGCCAAAATGGTCGGTACGTAGTTGCGCGTTTCTTGTGCGATATAAGGATAGATGGCCCAGAAATCGGCGACGCCCGTACGCGAGATCGCGCGATCGATGTTGCCTTCGCCCGTGTTATAGGCGCCCATGGCCAATTCCCAATTGCCGTTGTAACGGTTGGCTAAATACTTCAAGTAACGGGCCGAAGCACGCGTCGCCTGTTCATAGCTGTACCGTTCGTCAACATACGCATTCTGACGCAAGCCCCAGCGAACGCCGGTGCCGGGGATGAACTGCCATAGACCCGCCGCCGCCGCCGGGGAATAGGCTTTGATCTGCCACGCGCTTTCCACCTGGCCCAACCACGTGATGTCCTCGGGCACGCCTTCCTCGCGGAAGATCTTACGGGCCATCTTCATGAACTTGCCCGAACGCTGCATGCCCAATTCCATGGTGCGCTTGCCACGCGGTCCCGAGTAAAAATTGATGTACTGTTGGATCAGTGGGTTCGGGGTGAACTTGAAATCAACACCGGTGGTGGCGATCTGCAAATCACCGATCTCGTCCGGGGTCACGTTCTGTTCGGTTTGGTTCAGGAACACTTGGCCCAAACTGTCGTCCGCCGTCGGATTGTATTCTTGCGTGCCGAAAACCGGTACCTGATTCTGCGCGTTGGCCGAACTGCCTTCGGTCTCGATCTGATAGATCCGCTCGATCAAGGCCAAGTAGTATGACTGCAAAGCCGGGGTTCCCCGCACATCGATGCCCGAATCAACGATCGCATCGATCGCGCCGTCGAACTTCGCGCGCGCTTCCGTCGGGTTACTCGCCCGCAGACTTTCCTGACCTAAAAGAAATTGTTTTTCCGCTTTCGCAATAATATTGGCAACGACCGGGTCGTTCTGCGCGACATTGCTGAGCGTGTAAGGGGCCGAGGAGCCCGAAGAAACCTGTGCCTGAACACTTACAACCGGAATTGCGAACAAACCTATGATTGCAAAACGGACTAAAGATCGGGGGAATATCGTGGTCATCAAATCGTCTATCTCCTTAATTACTAGGTTTAGGGCGAATCCACGACGGCGGCTCCTTACCCGAGACGAGCCACACGAACGCCATCCACAAACTATATAGAAACACGCATTCTGACCCAAAAAGTTCCCGAAAAGGTCGAAAATGGTGCCCAATTGCAACACAAGAGCTACTTAGCGCCCCTATCACAATTGAAAAAGAGTACCACGCGGTTTTGGGGAGTGTCAAACCTCAGAACCGCCAATAGAGAGATTGCAAGGCCCGTTCCGCAACGCCAGAAAGCCAATATACTCAGCAATTGCGGGGTTTTTGCCGTATGAAAGCGCCAAAATATTGACCGAGGTCAAAAACTCGGCGCAGCTGG
>JBDSEC010000219.1:0-4168 GCA_039920205.1 Pyrinomonadaceae bacterium | reverse complement strand
GGTACGGTTCGTTTCAGTTCCTTGATCGCCCATTCGCAGGCGGCGAACGCGGCGCGGCGATGGGGAGCTCCGACGGAAACAACCACGCTGGTCTCGCCGATCTCTAGACGTCCAAGTCGATGCACGATGCCAATGAAGGTAATTTCGAACTGCTCGTGAGCAGCACGGCCCAAACGCGCCATTTCCTTAAGCGCCATCGGCGGATAGCCTTCATAGATCAAATAGAGGCTGCGACGGCCCTTGGTCCATTCACGCACATACCCGTCCAAGGTTACGGTCGCGCCGCATTCATTGCGCACTACCCGTCGGGCCACGGCGCCGACGTCGATCGGGTCTTCGGTCAATTCAAAGAAATCCGCCCAATCTTCGACGACAGTAGTTCCACCGCTCACCGGCGGAAAGACCGCGATCTCGTCACCCTCATTGATCGACGATTCCGCGGCAACATATTCCTGATTGACCGCGATCAATAATGATCGCCCAAACTTTTCTTTCAGAGTTGGATAGGCGGCAAAGATCGATTGACGCGCGGTCGCGACAGTTGCCGAGGCCGGCAAATTCAATTCGGCATCCTCACTACCCGCCTCATCTCGAGCGGCGCCAAAAAACAACAAGCGCACCGTTACGGCAGGCTCCAACTCAAGTTCTGAATTCAATCCAAACCTCTTCCCGCCGTTCTTCCCCGGCACCTGACACCCGGCACCTAACACCTATTCCCCGACGCCCCTCTCGCGGCACCCATTCCCCTATTCATCCAAACTGATCTTCTTCGCGCCGTGGCCGTTGGTCTTGGCCACGCCATGAATTCGCGCCCGGTATTCGTAATCGTCAACGGCCCGGGTCAAATAATCGCGCAATCGTCGCAATCGTTCGGAAGTCGAGCGCATCTCCAACAATTCCAACTTCATTACGTCATCCAAGTCAATGGCCGCGGAAACCAAAAATGAAAGTTGTTCGGCTTCGGTATCGGGCAACGCCGGCAAGACGGAACGGTCATCGTTGATCGTGCGGATCGCGCGGGCGATGCGCATGAAAAGGTCCATCACCTCGGCCGCAACCGGTGCCAATACCGCCTCGTCCTCCGGATCATCGGAAAAATAAGTGATGCGGCCAACCAAGTACGATTTGTCGGTAACGACATATTCATCCAAACGGTAGCGCATTACGCCCACGGTTAATATATTCGACCGCCCGTCAGGCAGCTCTTGCACATCGCGAACTTCCGCCACGCAGCCAAAATGACCTACGGGCGGACGATCATCATCTCCCTCGGCATTAAAGTACGACAACCCAAACAGGCTATTCGTGTCCTGCGCGTCGGCTAACAGTTGACGATAACGCGGCTCGAAAATATGCAGGGGTAACGGAGTGCCGGGAAACAGCACGACCGATAACGGAAATAACGGCAGTTCGCGCACGTCGCGCACTTTTTCAATGTCATCCAACATTTAGCTAAATTAACCTAGCCGGTTATTCCTGATTCTGAGAACGGACATGACGCTCGATCGCCGATCGTCCCGCGGCCGTCGAAGTGTCAGCCCCGATCGGCGATGATGCGGCATCCGGCGCCATCATCGTCCGGACTAAGTCCAATACCTTCTCCGCGGGTTCGCGCGCCAAGGCTAAGCGCTTGGCCTCAACCACTAACTCCACCATTTTTGGCGCCTGGCTTCGATATTGATGATTGCGATATAGCAGTTCTTCGACGATGTGTAATTCACGAACATGCCGTGGGGCGTCCAGATCCGCCCCGGGCACGGCATATTCGACCGGTACGCTCTGATTCCGCAAAATGACATGCAAGGCTCCGGTGCTTTTCTTGGCTTCGTCGCGGATCTTAGCAATTTCCAGCAGAGAATTCTTAAACCCCAATTGCCCTGTCAGCGTGACCTCGATCACCGGAGCCAGCCCTTCGTCGCCGACCGCGTAGGTTCGGGCTTCCCGGGTCAAGACGTCTTCGACGCCCTGGAAAACTGCTTCGGCATCAACGGCACCGGACACGTCAAACGAAAGCCGCTGAAAAGGCCGCTGCGCATAATCTTGGATCAAGGCAGCGTGCACCGTCCGGTTCGGTCCCACCTCGACCAAGAACGCGCCCCGCTCGTGCCGGTATTCGTCGATGGAAACCGCCTCCAACGAACCCGGATTCATGGCCCAATTGTCGATCTCGAATCTGCGGTGAGTGTGACCAAGTGCGACATAGTCAATGACCGGCTTTAGTTGCGTCAATGTTGAAAGACCAAGTGCCGGAATGTTGGAACGTTCCAACTGCCCTTCAACATCCGTATGCAGCATCAAGATGTTAAAAAGTTCGTCGCTGCGCGCTGCGCGCAAAGCCTCGGCCAGCAGCGGAATGGCCACGTTACTACTGGCGCCATACCAATCCGAGCCGAATATCCGCGCGCCGGCGATGTCAATGTACGAGCCCGTTCGAGATTCGATATCCCATGGTTCAAGCGCCATATTCCCGGCTTCGTTTCGGACCGGTTCCAGGAGCTGAAGCAGTCCCCACGATGATAACGACCTCAGCCAACTATATTCCGATACCGCATCGTGTTGATCGTGATTCCCTTCGATGGCCAACACGGGAATGTTTGCGTCTTGCAGTAAGCGCAAACCTTCCATCGCGTGATTCATCGCTTGTGGATCCAGGTTCCGCCGGTCAAAGAAATCACCGGCAAGCAGTACGAAATCTACGGCTTCAGGTATCGCATGACGCACGATCACGTCATGCCAGGCGCGAAAGAAATCCTTGGTGCGCTCGTCCACCTGATAACGCCGGCACCCCAGATGTATGTCCGCAAGATGTAAGAACTTCATGGTCAGACCATCGAAACCGATCGAATTGGAATGATCATTATATGTCAGGCCAGGCGGCGTTGGCGATTTGGGGTGAAAACGTACGACAGACTGTGAGTCTGTCTCCCCAAGTTTCGGATGGTGCTCGATTGAAAGTTAAGGTGCGGGCGCCGCACGTCGCATCGACAGACCAACCGTCTGTCGTACATTTTCTAGCTATGAGCTCAGTTTTGCGGTGCGGGATTTCGGGAAGATGACGGCCGCCGGATTCGAAGGTCGACGATTCGGCTTTGAAAGCGAAAGGCGTTCGTCACTCTTTTGAGCTGTGATCCATGATCGTTTCCATTTTCGTTCTGCCACGGCGGGCCGAACTGTTCGTCCGTTCGGGAAGGTCAGCCCGCGAACTAACCCCACAACAACTCGGACGATCAGAGCGCCACCGATGAAAAGGTAGCCGGCGGTAAAACCCAAGAAAAACAAAGACTCGATCATGGTCATGTAGCCTAGACGTCAGGGATCTAGGCTTTTGCACCGCGATACCCCAATTCACCAATGCCGGTTAGCCATTTCCTTTGAGAACTCCGTGTCAATGGCATAAACTCTGCCCGTCATGAAGAACAAAACCAGATCAGAGCAGCCGACGCGGAGGGAATTCAGCCGGATCGTGGCCGCTGCCGGAGCCGCCGTCTTAGTTCCCTTTACCGATTTCACGACCAGTGCACAGAACCCGTCGCCATCGCCCACTCCCGTTCCGACTCCACCGGTCGCCCCCGTGCCGTCGGCCGCGGCCCGGGCATTGACCGAGGTGGCGAAAGCACGTTTTGGCGAATACTTAACTCCCGAGCAGCAATCCAAGTTACCGGCCAGCATGGAAAATCTCGCCGCCAGTGCGGGACGCCTACGTGCGGTGAAATTAAAAAACGCGGATGAGCCGGATTTTGTCTTCACCGCCTAGGAACGAGTTTCAATGGATAACGATATTTTGTTTCGGCCGATCACCGAATTAGCACCGCTGATCCGCTCGCAAAAGCTCTCGCCGGTCGAGTTGACCGAACTGTCACTTTCGCGTTTAGCGTCGATCGGATCGCGTTTGGGTTCGGTGGCGCAGTTGATGCGCGAGTCAGCGATGAAAGAGGCCCACGCCGCGGAGACCGAGATACGGAAGGGAAAGTACCGCGGCGCTCTTCACGGGATCCCGTACGGAGCGAAAGACCTGCTGGCCACTACTAACGCCAAGACGACTTGGGGCGCTACTCCCTTTAAGGATCAACAGTTTGACTACGAAGCTACGGTGGTGACTAAGCTACACAATGCGGGCGCGATTCTGGTCGCCAAATTGTCGATGATCGAATTGGCCGGCGGTATGGGC
>JBDSEC010000218.1:0-8530 GCA_039920205.1 Pyrinomonadaceae bacterium | reverse complement strand
AGGGTGGTGAATCAGTCGCCCGTTGCACGTCAGGTCAGTTTAGAGATCGTCATTGCCGGAAGGGCGGGCAACCCTAGCCGCCGAACCGCAACCGCCCCGCGGACGATCGCCGCCAATGGAACGGCCGATTTCCAACATCAGATCGTCGTGAAGGATCCTGAACTGTGGAACTTGGAACGACCCTCCTTGTATAACGCTAATTTCCGGGTGATCTCGGAGGGTAAAGCACTAGACAACGAGTCTGTATCGTTCGGTATTCGCGACGCACGCTTTGTTGCTGCGACCGGATTTTGGTTGAACGGTAAGAACTTCAAGATCAAGGGCGCCTGTTTGCATCATGATGGTAGCGCGTTTGGTGCGGCGGTTCCGCTTAGCGTCTGGGAACGCCGGTTGAACGAACTGCGCAAGTTGGGCGTCAATGCCATCCGCACCGCGCATAATCCACCGGCTCCGGAGTTCCTGGATCTCTGCGATCGAATGGGTTTCCTGGTGATGGACGAACTGTTCGATCAATGGACCTTGGCCAAGAATCCGTACGATTATCATTTGGCGTTTAACGAGTGGTCCAAGATCGATGTCCGCGATACGGTCCGGCGCGATCGCAATCACCCGAGCGTCATCATCTATAGTGCCGGTAACGAGATCCGCGACACGCCGAATGCCGATCTGGCCAAGCGGGTGCTGCGCGAATTGGTCGACGCTTTTCACGAAGCCGACCCGACTCGGCCGGTTACGCAGGCGCTCTTCCGACCTAACGTTAGCCACGATTACGACAACGGTTTGGCCGACCTCCTGGACGTGGTGGGCCAGAACTATCGCGAGAAAGAGATATTGGCCGCGCACAAACAGAACCCGGCGCGCAAGATCTTAGGCACAGAAAATACCCACGACATCAATCAATGGGTGGCGATGCGCGATAATGCTGAATACTCGGGCCAATTCATCTGGGTCGGCGTGGATTACCTGGGCGAATCGCGCGCCTGGCCGACCTATGCTTATGACAAAGGCCTGCTCGATCGCACGGCCACCACGCGACCGGGTGGGTTCCAACGCCAAAGTTGGTGGAGCGTTACGCCAATGGTCTATCTATCGCGGCGGGTGGCGTTGGATGTACGGCCCCTTACGGATCCGGGTTACAAGGCGATCGAAGCGGCGCGGACGCAGGTGCTTTTCCCCGATTGGAATCCTCACGATTTGAGCGCGCATAACGAGAATGTAGAGGTCTACAGCAATTGCGACGAAGTGGAACTGTTCTTGAACGGCAAAACGTTGGGCAAGAAGCCGGTGCCAAACGACGCCTCGCCGTTGAACTGGACGGTCGCCTTCGAAACCGGTTCGATCAAGGGCGTGGGCTACCAAGCCGGTAAGCCGATCACCGAATTCACGCTCCGTACCGCAGGACCGCCGGCGAAGATATTGCTTTCCGTGGACCGAACCCGGGTGGCAAACAACTGGGATGCGGTCGCATTTGTTACGGCCCTGGTCGTCGATAAAAACGGCGTGATCGTTCCCAACGCCAACGATCTGGTCGATTTCGCTATAAGCGGCAGCGGAGTCATCGCCGCGGTGGACAGCAGCGACAACAATGACCACGATTCGTTCCAAACGACGCGACGAAATGCCTTTCAAGGCCGCGTTTTCGCGCTGGTAAAAGCCAATCGCGACTCCGGCAAGATCGTGATCAAGGCTACGAGCGGAAGTTTGAAAAGTAATGGCGTGACGATCAGAGCGATGCGGTAGATTGCTGATTGATGGACTGGGAAAATGCAATGGCAAGCTCAGGTAGGCTGTGATAATGCGCTAATCGCTCACCAAAAGTGATCCCGCTACTTATGTTGAATTTGCGCCCCTTAGGGTTTCACCACGACCGAGCCTGCGAAGCTGGCGGGGTACTGAAGCCCCAGGCGTAGCGTCCGCGGAGCTTGGGGGTACGCCGGCCCCCCTTTTTTCCCGAGCCCGCGAAGCGGGCGACGGAACGTCTGCCGCCACGCTATCGCGGGCTCCGGAGGGTTCTATTTCGTTGGAACCGCAAACTCGCAGACTCGCATGCGGCTACATTATGTCGCCGCGCTATCGCGGGCTGGTTGAATCGACAATTTCAACCTGCCAGTTGGGTAAGGGGTCTGAATTTCCGAATATTGTCCGTTGAGGTTTCACCGCGACGGAGCCTGCGAAGATCGCGGCATCGTGTACCCTCAATGCGTAGCGTCCGCAGAGCTTGGGGGTATGTCGCCATATTTGAGTTTTCGGAGCCAACCCAAGTGGGCGGCGAAGCGTCTGCCGCCCTTCGGGCTGGTTAAATCGACAATTCCATCCTATCGGTGGGGTTAGAGAAAATTATTTCCGAATTTTGTCCGTTGAAGATTCACCACGATCGAGCCGCGAAGCGGGCGGCATACTGTAGCCCCAGGCGGAGCGTCCGCGGGGCTTGGGGTATATCGCCACCCCCTTTTTTCCTGAACCCGCGCAGCGGGCGACAGAGGCGTTCATTTTTCGCAAGCCACCTCGAAATTGATTAAGATGCTTTCCCATGGACAAACGACTGCGGATCCCGTTCACCGTACTCAACGAAGCGTTATGCCGCGCGCTTTCAAAGCTTGGCTTTGACGACGATGACGCTTCCATATGCGCACGCTTATTCACCAACACGACTTGTGACGGAGTCTATTCGCATGGCCTGAATCGCTTCCCGCGCTTTGTGCGGATGATCGAAAACGGTTCGATAGATGTTCACGCCAAACCGGAGTTGGTCGCGGCGGTGGGCTCGCTTGAACGATGGAATGGCCACCGTGCGGCGGGAAACGTGAACGCCCACAAATGCATGGACCGGGCGCTCGCGTTGGCGCGCGAGAGCGGCATCGGGTGCGTTGCGCTGGCCCAGACCAATCATTGGATGCGTGGCGGCAGTTATGGTTGGCAGGCGGCCGAAGCTGGAATGATCGGCCTCTGCTGGACCAACACCTTGCAGAATCTACCACCGTGGGGTGCCACCGAACCGCGGGTTGGGAATAATCCGTTGGTGATCGCGGTACCGCGCGTTGGCGGTCATGTCGTGCTGGATATGGCGATCTCACAATTTTCGTTCGGGGCGTTGGAGTCGTATCGTGAACGCGGCGAACAATTGCCCGTCACGGGCGGTTTTGATGCAGCCGGCCAATTAACGCGAGATCCAGCGGCGATCGAAGCATCAGGTCGAGTGCTGCCGATCGGATTTTGGAAGGGTTCAGGTCTGGCCCTGGTTTTGGATATGATCGCGGCGATGCTTTCCGGCGGGTTGGCGACCCATCAGATCTCATCCGACCCGGAAAGTGAGACCGGCATTTCGCAAAGTTTTATCGCGATGAACTTTACGGCCCTGGACCAGGATGGTGAGGGACAACGTCTCGCAGATCGGATCATCGACCACTTGCACCTGGCGACGACCGAGGGTATGCCGGTCCGCTATCCGGGCCAGCGGACGTTACAAATAAGGACAGAAAATTATGCGATTGGTATCCCGGTCGATCCCGCGATCTGGACGGACGTGTGCGCGCTTGCCAATTAGACCTACCGGATCACGACCTGCCAAACCTTTGCGCGCCGCGACTTGCCGTCCGGACCCTCGATGTATAGCGTTACGACGTACCGGCCGGCCTCTTTGTACGTGTGCTGCGGGTGTTGCTCGGTGGAAGTGGCGCCATCGCCAAAATCCCATTTCCACGTGGTGATCTTCCCCACCGATCGGTCTTGAAACGCGACCAGGCGCCGTTTCATATCGACAAGCTGTGATGACCAATCAGCCTCGATCGGCTTGCGGAAGGCGGGTTCCAGCGGCATCAGCTTGAAAGCCACCAATTCCGAGGCGTCGCCGTACATGGTGTGTTTGCTGGAAAGATTCCAAAATCCGTTATTGCCTTTCGCATTAGCGTCGTCGTAATCGATGATCGCCCAAGACAACCCGATCGTTTTGTTTTCGCTCAACGTCGATTCGACCGAGCGCGCGGGATCCTGCGGCTCGGCGTAATCGAACGGAGTGATCCAAAATTCAAAGATCAGCCGGCCCGATTCGCCTGGCTTGAACGAATAGTTGTAGGCCGCGTTCGAATAAGGGAGGTCTTTCAACCATTGCTGCGGTCCCCATAGCATGGTCCAATCCTTGCCCTCGGCGGGCGTGAACGTGTGGTAGTTCTGCGCGTGGATCCCGTGAAAGCCAAAGAACGCATCCCACTGATCGACGTCCTTATTCGGATGGCGTTCATTGATCAACGGCCCGCCCGAAAGATCGCCATCCACAACGACCTCGAAGGTATCGTTGTGCAGATCGGCGCGGCCAAAATCCCAATAATCGTCGTAGGCTTCGTAGAGAAAATAGAGCCGGTTCAAGCCCTTTACATAACCAACACGCACCTTCACGTCTAACGTTTTCGGATCGGGCGCTTTGTGCTTTTTGCTGTCGTCAACCAATTGGTCGGTGCCAATGGCGTAGCTATCCGGCACGATCGCCCAATCATCAATTTTGCCGTCAACGGTCGGGATCTTGTCCGCCGGAAATTGGAAGATCTTGAAATCGGTTTCGGGACGTTGTAGTTGCGCGGTTGCAACCAGCGGGTGGCCGAAAAGGACCACCAAGGCGATGAATAAAGCAAGACGTATATTCATTCGATCTTCCCTTTCCAATTTAGGCAATTTAGTTGCGATCATTTCGGTGTCGCGTTTTTAAGGCGCAGGGTCTCGCCCGTGTCGTCCATCTCAAAAATTCGGCCGCGCTCCATCTCTTTATTGGGCGAATGCAGCACCATCATCAATTGCCCATCTAAGCGGTTGAACAACATCGGGTGACCGCCGTCGGCCGCATAGATCGGCTCGGCCTGTTGCCGCCACGGTCCCGCCAACTTGCCCGAATCGGAGATCGCAACGCCGGTGGTGTAGCCACCGGTGGAAAAGCTAGACCAAAGCATGAACAGCTTGCCGCTCTTGGAGCGATGAAGGAACGGCCCGTCCGTGACGGTGCAACCATAACTTTCGTTCTTCCTGGACCACGGGGCATCACTGCCATTGAACAATCGCTTGGGTTCACCCGACGTGGCCGAAAGATCGTCTTTCAAACGGATGAATTCGACGGTACCGTCCTTGATCTGTACCCATTCGTGGGCAAAGACCATATAGGGCACGCCGTCCTCGACCCACAATGTTCCGTCCAAGGTCATCATGTCCACCGGCAAGGTCGAATGTGCTTCGAACGGTTTGAACGGACCCAAGATCGAATCGCTGACCAGCACCTGCGATCCGCGTTTGACGCGCGGCAGCCAATCGCGCCACTGCTCAGGGAATTGCGCATCGGTGTTAAAGGTCAGGAACAGATAGTACTTGCCTTTGTAAAGATGCATCTCGGGCGCCCAGATGCCGGTGATGTTCGTGTCACCCCACATATTGATGGGCGTTTGAAAAACCGTGGCAGGTCCGGTCCAGTTAAGCAGATCCTGGCTGGTATAAACGCGGACTGTGGACGAACGCAGTCCGTCCTTGGCGGGCGCAGATCCCGACGATACCGCGTAGTAGGTCTTGGTCTTTTCATCAACCAAGATGCAGACATCGCGCATTCTGATCTCGGTCAATAGATGCGTACCAAAGACGGGTGGCGTACGCTGAGTCGCCGGTGCTTGGGCGTTTGCGGTTACACAGGCCGTCAAAACGTAAAAACTAGCAAAGATGAACTTAGTTCGGTTCATAGGAATCAATTCAATAGCCTTCGGAGCGGTTTATTCACATGCCAACCAAATGTCCTTTATTTCGATTCTGCGACCTAAATTGAGCTGTCCTGCCGGTTAATCGCTTAACCATTGCAGTAATGGTATCCCGATATTTGTCTTCAGGCAAAATTTGGCGCCTGGAACTGTGCAGGCTCGGAAATAATGAATCAACTTTGGACTCGGCTAGGCCGCAGACCAGTGCGGAGAGGCTTGCCTCGCCGGGCAGCATTATCTCTGTGCGGCTTGCCGCGAATGTTCTTTTCCCAGACCGATGGAAAAGCAAAATTCGCGGCCTAGCCGCAGTCTCATTTGCTCGCCGGTGAGGCAAGCCTCACCGCACTGGATGGCAGCCCAGCTGTTTCGCGGGTTGGCCCTGTCCACTATTATTGAGATTCACCGCACGTTCTGAAATCACTTCACCCGCCCCTAATCGTCGATCCAATCGCGCGTCATATCGCACCACAGCGCCAGACCACGCCACTCGCCGAACCTCGCGTAGTACTTTTCGATCTTCTTGTCTTTACACTTTCGACCCTGGTTTCGCGTCCGGATAAACTTGCCGCGCACGAAAGAATCCAACGCCAAGACATCGTAACGGCCGACCAGTTTTAACAGATTCTCGGCGGCGTAATCGCCAACGCCCTTAACGCGCTTCATCTCCTTTTGCAATTCCGGAGTGGTAAGGTCGCTGGTCAGCCAAGATTCTACTTTTATTTCGCCGGCCAAGACGCGCTGGGCCAGTTCCTTGAAATAGGGCGATCGGTATCCCGCTCGGATCACATCGCGATAGAACACTTCGGACTGCGCGGCCATGGCCTCGGGCGTAGGAAAGGTCCGCCGTCCATCGGCCGCCGCGATGCCTAGATTGTTTACCAGACCGGTAACCATCTTTTCGGTCAGCGCCCACGAACAGTTGGTCGTGCAGATGGTCTTGACCAGGTCCTCCCACACGGTCGGTGAGCGCAGCATTCGTCCCGCGCCCTGGGTTTGGATCCAAGAAAAATCCGCATCACCGGCCATTGCCGCGTGAAATCCGGTCAGGTCGTCATCCAAACGCATGATGTGCCGCACCTGCGCCTTAACTTTTGCGGCGGCGGTGTTGCTCAAAGCCCGGCCGGATAGGTTGATCTGTATGGCGCCTTTTCCCCACGAAACCACACCTGAAACCGGCTGCGCTAACCCGACGTCGAAAACGCACCGGATGGTCCAATTCACTTCGTCGAATTCGAACGGCAACAGCTCGCGCCAACCGTGGCTCAACACCGTCCGGCGATAATCAAACCCCTTAGGTACTTCGATGGTTAATTTCATCCTAGATCAATCCGACTGCTCACTGCCTACTGCTCACTGCCTACTGCTCACTGCTCACTGCTTATTTCTTTCTTATCCCAGCACCCGGCACCGGCTGCTTCGGCCCCAACCCCTAAACCCCAACCCCCAGCCCCTTGCTTTAGCAACCGATTGAGACTAACAATATTGTTCAGCGATCAGCAATCGATCGATCAATTATTTTCCAGGGGAGCAAACCATGAAGGCAATTTGGAACGGTGTGGTACTGGCGGAAAGCGACGCGACCGAGGTGGTCGAGGGTAATCATTATTTCCCCGCCGATTCCATCAAGAAAGAATATTTTCAACCGAGCGAGACCCACACCACTTGCGGATGGAAAGGCGAGGCCAGCTATTACACGATCGCTGTCAACGGCCAAACTAACCCTGACGCCGCCTGGTGCTACCCGACACCCAAGCCAGATGCCGCCAGCATCACCAACCACGTAGCCTTTTGGAAAGGCGTGCAGGTGACGGCCTAGCACCCAGGGAAAAGTGATTCCATCTGGAATCCCCTATTCACAACAAATACTTACGATGCACCCGGCATGACTCGAACATGCGACCTTCTGATTCATAGTCTAATCAGGTCTCTTTGGGTGGGTTTCTTCCTGTTTGGTTATCGTCGTCCTAGTCAACCCTCTGCTCGGTTTTTATTTGAGTTGGCTTCATCGTGTTTTGTCTAGGTTGGGTGAGTTGGCGCACAACCGGTGCACAACACTGACGTACGATCCCAACTAAACCGGTCGCAGGTCACTTGACCCATCTGCTTCTACTGCGAAGCGGTACTGGCCTCACCGGGACGTTCTCCGTCTTTGTTGACCATGACTCGTGTCACACGTAAACTCTCGATTACTTTGATGCTTGGGATATTGACGCTTCGCTTTGTGGATCTCGAGCCTTTACTATCTTGTCCGATTTTCGTCGCTGGGGGTCCACGCACGAAGATGCTATCACTGGGAGAAACTTCTATGATTCGTATGCTGCTTTTAGCTGCGCTGCTCGTGGCCAGTCTGACGACCGCCAACGCTTTGCCACAACGCGCCGTTTTCGACTTTGACGGCGACAACAAATCCGATGATGCCGTGGTGCGCAATGTTGGCGGAGCCTTCACTTGGTACATTCAACGGAGTACGGCTGGATTCACTGGCCTAAACTGGGGAGTTGCCTCCACTGACACGTACGTTCCGGGCGATTACGACGGCGACCTCAAATGGGATGTCGCGGTTTACCGGCCGGGCGCGCAAAGCTATTTCTACATCCTTCGTAGCTCGAACGGCACCGTTGCTTCTATCCCGTTTGGTATCACGTTCGATGATCCGCGCATCGCCCAGGACTATGATGGCGATGGCAAGTGCGATCCGGCGGTTACCCGGAATGTGGGCGGCAATTTGACCTTCTATATCCTGCGCAGCACGCTCGGATTTACCGGCGTAACCTTTGGCACGGCGGCCACCGACGTGGGGATCCGTG
>JBDSEC010000217.1:0-12484 GCA_039920205.1 Pyrinomonadaceae bacterium | reverse complement strand
GGGGCTGGCGGAAACGCACCAGACGTTGGTCCTGAACGATCTGCGCGGCCGCGTGATGCTGGAGACGGACGGGCAGCTTAAGACCGGGCGCGATGTGGTGATCGCGGCGCTGTTGGGCGCCGAAGAGTTCGGTTTTGCGACGGCCCCGTTGGTCGGGATGGGCTGCATCATGATGCGCGCGTGTCACCTGAACACTTGCCCGGTCGGGATCGCGACGCAGGATCCCGTATTGCGGGCACATTTCGCCGGCGATCCCAACGACGTGGTGAACTTCATGCAGTTCATCGCACGGCAGGTGCGCGAGTTGATGGCGGGACTGGGGTTCCGCACCTTCAATGAATTGGTGGGGCGCAGCGATCGGCTCGAGCGGCGGCAAGCGATCGATCATTGGAAGGCCCACCAATTGGATTTTTCGCATCTGCTTCATCTGCCGGACGCGCCGGAATCGGTCGCGCGTTATTGCCGCGAGCAGCAAGACCAGGGATTGGAACTATCACTAGACCACACCACCCTAATGGATATTTGCCGGCCGGCCTGGGAAGAGAACCGCCCGGTTTCCGCGACGATACCTATCCGTAATGCTCATCGTGCCGTGGGAACGATCGTCGGCAGCGAGGTTACCCGGCGCTGTGGCCCAACCGGACTACCGGACGACTCGATCCGATTGCGTTTTCAAGGATCGGCCGGGCAAAGCTTTGGTGCCTTCATCCCGCGCGGAATGACCTTGAGTTTAGAGGGCGACGCGAACGACTACGTCGGCAAAGGGTTATCGGGCGGAAAGATCGTCGTCTATCCGCCGTTGGGGGCCACCTTCGCGGCGGCCGAGAATGTGATCATCGGCAACGTGGCGCTATATGGTGCGACCAGCGGCGAAGCCTATATCGGCGGCGCGGCGGGCGAAAGATTCTGTGTGCGCAACAGCGGTGTATCCGCGGTGGTCGAGGCCGTTGGTGATCACGGCTGCGAATACATGACCGGCGGGAGGGTCGTGGTGTTGGGTCGGACCGGCCGCAACTTTGCGGCGGGCATGTCTGGTGGCATCGCCTATGTGTTGGATATCGAAGGTGATTTCGCCGCGCGCTGTAACCGAGAGATGGTCGCGCTCACCGGCATTGATGATGACGAAGCCCACGAAGTGAAAGCGATGATCTTTCGGCACGCCGAGCTTACCCGCAGCCGCCGCGCGACCCAGGTAGTGATGGCGTGGGACGACTGGCGGCCGCGGTTCGTCCGGGTGATCCCGCACGAGTACCGGCAAGTACTGGAGACCCGACGGCAGATGGTCCACACCGGATTGACCGGTGACGAGGCAGCGATGGCGGTCTTCCGATCGAACGCGCTAGTGCGGGCGCAGGCGGCGGCAACCTAGATGGGCAAATTAAGTGGATTCCTTGAATACGAACGAAGCGTTCCGGTCTCGCGGCCGGTGGCGGAACGACTGCTCGACTGGCGCGAATTTCACGAAGCAATGCCGGAACCGCGGTTGCGGGAACAGGGCGCGCGGTGTATGGATTGCGGCGTTCCGTTTTGCCATAGCGGATCGGTCATCAACGGCGCGGCCTCGGGATGCCCGATCAATAATCTGATCCCCGACTGGAACGATCTGGTCTATCGCGGGGATTGGCGTCGGGCATTGGACCGGCTGCACCAGACAAACGACTTTCCAGAGTTCACTGGCCGGGTTTGCCCGGCGCCGTGCGAAAGCGCTTGTGTGTTGGCGATCAACGACGCGCCGGTGGCGATCAAGTCGATCGAACAGGCGATCATCGACCGCGGTTTCGATTCCGGCTGGGTCTTGCCGCGGGTTCCGTCGCGGCGGACGGGAAAGCAGATCGCCATCGTTGGTTCGGGTCCAGCGGGATTGGCCTGCGCTAGTCAGCTGAACCAAGCAGGCCACTGGGTGACGGTCTTCGAGCGCGCCGACCGCGCCGGGGGATTGCTGATGTACGGCATCCCTAACATGAAGCTCGAAAAGTCGGTCGTACAGCGGCGGTTGGAACTGTTGGTGGCCGAGGGGATCCGCATTCTGACCGACGTAAATGTCGGGCGGGATTACGAAGCATCGTGGTTGATAGACGAGTTCGATGCGGTGGTGTTGGCCTGCGGCGCGACCCGCCCGCGCGATCTAATGGTGGATGGTCGAGAAGCTAACGGAGTTCATTTCGCAATGGAATTTCTGCACCAGAACACCAAGAGTTTGTTGGATAGCGAGCATGCGGATGAACGATTCATCTCGGCGCGCGGCCAAGACGTGATCGTCATCGGCGGCGGCGATACCGGTACGGATTGCGTAGCCACCGCATTGCGGCATGGCTGCAACAGTTTGGTCCAGTTCGAGATCCTGCCGCCTTCGCCGGACCAGCGCGCCGCCAATAATCCCTGGCCGCAATGGCCCAAGATCCATCGGACCGAATATGGACAGGAAGAGGCGGCCGCCAGATTCGGTCAGGATCCGCGCAGCTTTGCTGTCATGACCAAAAGATTCCTGTCAGATGACAACGGTGCGCTGCGCGCCTTGCAGACGGTTCAGGTCGAATGGCGATCCACGAACGGTAACTCGCCGCTTCCGCGTGAGATCCCGGGCACGGTGCGCGAATGGCCAGCGCAGAAGGTCCTACTCGCACTCGGGTTTCTGGGTCCCGAAACGGACGGGTTGTTGTCTCAACTCGGAGTGGGGTTGGACCAGCGCGGAAATGTCGCGGTCGATGGCGACATGATGACCAACATCCCGAAGGTCTTTGGCGCGGGCGATCTGTCACGCGGGCAAAGCTTGGTGGTCTGGGCCATTGCCGATGGCCGGCGCGCCGCCCGTGGCGTGGACAAATTCTTGATGGGGGAGACGGTGCTTACCTAAATCGGTTTAACGATGAAAAGCGCACTCGCCATATCTCCGCAACTCGCCCCCGAAACCGCCACGGAAACGTTGCCGCGGGGCGCCGAGATTTTGATCCACGCCTTACTGCATGAAGGTGTCGAATCGATCTTTGGCTATCCGGGCGGTGCGGTGCTGCATATCTATGACGAGTTGTGGCGCGCGCGCGCTTCAGTCACGCACTACCTGGTGCGGCATGAACAGGGCGCGATCCATATGGCCGAAGGTTACGCCCGGTCGTCGGGTCGGGTAGGGGTGGCGCTGGTAACGTCCGGTCCCGGCGCAACGAATGCGATCACGGGCATCGCGAACGCCTATTTAGATTCGACGCCGATCGTCGTCATCACCGGACAGGTGCCGCTACACTTGATCGGCACCGACGCATTCCAAGAGGTCGATACCGTGGGCATTACGCGGCCGTGCGTCAAACATAATTATCTGGTTCGCGATGTGCACGATCTGGCGGCCATCGTTCACGAAGCCTTTCATCTGGCGCGTTCGGGGCGCCCCGGTCCGGTGGTGATTGACATTCCCAAGGACGTGACCGCCGCGCCCGCCAACCATTCACGTTTGGATAAGATCAATTTCCCCTGTACCAGCCTGACCCGCGTGCCCGACCCCGGGGCGGTAACGCGGGCGGCAGCGGCGATCATGCGGGCCCAGCGGCCCGTGCTGTACGTTGGTGGTGGGATTGTCAATTCCGGAGCGTCCGAAGCGCTGCGCGAATTTGCCGAGTACCTGCAACTACCGGTCACGCCGACCTTGATGGGCTTGGGCGGATTTCCCACGGCGCATCCATTGGCGCTGGGGATGTTGGGCATGCATGGCACTTACGCTGCAAATATGGCGGTGGCGGAAAGCGATCTATTGATCGCGGTCGGCGTCCGTTTTGACGATCGCGTGACCGGAAAACTAGCGACCTTCGCGCCCCATGCAAAGGTCATTCATATCGACATAGATCCTGCCAACGTGGGAAAAAATCGCGCGCCGGATCTCTCCCTGATCGCCGATGCGCGTGCGGCGCTCGCGGCCCTGATGTCGGAGGTTGGATCTTCCGGCCCGGTCGCGAGCGCCGCAAGCATCTCGCGGCGAATGCCCTGGTGGGATCAATTGCGTGCCTGGCAAAAAGAACAGCCGCTGCGCTTTAACGGCGCCGGCGGGCAGATCAAACCTCAGCAGGTGATCCGGGAACTGCATCGATTGACCAACGGTGACGCGATCATTGCCACCGACGTGGGCCAACACCAAATGTGGGCGGCGCAGTTCTATCCGTTCAACCGCCCGCGGCAATGGATAACCAGCGGCGGTTTGGGTGCGATGGGCTTTGGCTTACCAGCCGCCATCGGCGCGCAGTTGGCGTTTCGCGATCAACTGGTGGTCGCGGTCGTGGGCGACGGTGGATTTCAAATGACCAATCAGGAATTAGCGATGGCGATGCAATACCACTTGCCGGTCAAGATCGTGGTCATGAATAACGGCTATTTGGGGATGGTGCGGCAATGGCAAGAGATGTTTTATGACCGCGCCTATTCCGAAGTGGATATTTCGGTCGCACCGGATTTCGTCAAACTGGCCGAAGCCTATGGCGCCTATGCGGTGCGCGCGAGCGAGCCGGATGAGCTGGCGGACGCGCTACAAGCCGGCCTGTCCCATCCGGGCGTAGCCGTGATGGATATCGTCATTTCTAAGGAAGAGAACGTTTTCCCGATCGTGCCCGCGGGCGCTAGCTCGCGCGACATGATCTTTCAGAGTCAAGGAGTTTGAAAACGAGGTTAGAGGTTAGAGGTTAGTTTCGGCACGCGTTGCACCAGGAAGCATTTAATTACGATAACCTCGGCGTTTGAAGGCAGAACTAACCTCTAGCCTCTGACCTCTAGCCACTATTATTATGTTGCACACCCTATCCATCATCGTCGACGACCAACCGGGCGAGCTCTCGCGGATCGTCGGACTGTTTAGCGCGCGCGGTTTCAATATCGAAACGATCTCGGTCGGCGCGACGCTGGACCCCGCCTGCGCGCGGGTGACCATCGTGACTAGCGGCGACGACCGCACCATCGAACAGATCGTTAAACAGTGCGAACGCCTGGCTCGGGTCCGCGAAGTGCGCGACATCACCACCAGTCCGCATATCGAACGTGACCTGGCGCTGGTCACCGTCAATGCCGAGATGGGTGCGCAACGGCAAGAGGTGCTGAGTCTGGTCAGCGTTTTCCGCGCCAAAGTGGTTGATATCTCGCACACGCAGATGATCGTCGAGTCTTCGGGCAGCCAGGAAAAGGTGGACGCATTTATCGAGTTGCTGCGTCCGATCGGGATACACGAGATAACGCGCGCCGGGCGCATCGCCATCGGACGCCTATTGCCGCAAGCGGCGGCCTCGGCCAACCGTGAATTGGCGGCCGAGCAGACGGCCGGCGCCGGGATCATTTGGTAACGAAATTAACCCTCAATGAAATTGTAGAGCCGTTCTTGAAAGGATAAAAAGATGAAAATTTATTACGACTCGGACGCGAACTTGGACGCGATAAAAGCGAAGAAGATCGCCGTGATCGGTTACGGCAGCCAGGGCTTTGCTCAATCCAACAACCTGAAAGATTCCGGTTGCGACGTGACGGTCGGATTGCGTTCCGACAGCCGGTCGGTGAACCAGGCCCTCGACTCCGGTCTGCCGGTCTTGCCGGTGGCCGAAGCCGCGGCCCAGGCCGACATCGTCATGATGCTGGTACCCGATGAACGCGCGCCCGAGATCTATGCCCGCGACATTGCGCCATCGATGACGCCGGGGAAATTCTTAGCTTTCTCGCACGGGTTTTCCATCCACTATCAGTTCATCCAACCACCGGCGGACGTGAATGTGTTCCTGGTCGCGCCCAAGGGACCGGGTCATTTGGTGCGGCATGAATATACGCGCGGCGCGGGTGTGCCGTGCTTGTTGGCGGTGCACCAGGACCCGTCAGGCGGCGCACGCGAGATCGGTTTGGCGTATGCGTCCGCGATCGGCGGCGGACGCGCGGGGATCATCGAAACCAACTTTCGCGAAGAGACCGAGACCGATCTCTTCGGTGAACAGGCCGTCCTATGCGGCGGCCTTACGGCGTTGATAAAGGCGGGTTTCGAGACCCTGGTCGAAGCCGGCTATGCCCCCGAGATGGCATATTTCGAATGCTTGCACGAAATGAAATTGATCGTCGATCTGATCTATGAAGGCGGCATCTCGGAAATGCGGTATTCCATTTCGAACACGGCGCAATATGGCGACATGACGCGCGGGCCGATGGTGGTGAACGACGAAACCAAACGGCGGATGCAGGGCATTCTGGTCGAAGTTCAATCGGGCGCGTTCGCGCGTGAATGGATGAAGGAGAATCGTACCGGGCGCACCCGCTTTACCGAACTCGAAGCCCGCACCCGCGATCACCAGATCGAAAAGGTGGGCGCACGCCTTCGTGCGATGATGCCGTGGCTCTCGAACGGCCGGCTGGTCAATAAAGCGACCAATTAACCATTTCATTTATGAACAACAAACGCAGTCAGGCAGTGACGGGTGGCGCGGAACGCGCGCCCAATCGCGCAATGTTGCGCGCGTTAGGTTTCACCGATGCGGACTTCGACAAACCGATCGTTGGCGTGGCGAATGGTTACAGCACCATAACGCCCTGCAATATGAGTCTGGGTGGATTGGCAATTCGCGCCGAGGAAGCCTTGCGCGACGCCGGGACCATGCCGCAGGTATTCGGCACCATCACTGTCAGCGACGGCATCGCCATGGGCACTGAGGGGATGAAATATAGCCTGGTCTCGCGCGAGGTGATCGCCGATTCGATCGAGACCGTCTGCCACGGCGCAAGCGTCGACGGGCTTTTGGCCATTGGTGGTTGCGACAAGAACATGCCGGGCGCGATGATCGCCATCGCGCGGCTGAACATCCCCGCGATCTTTGTTTACGGCGGGACGATCAAGCCGGGTCAGTACCAGGGACAGGATCTTACGGTGGTGAGCGCATTCGAAGCGGTGGGCCAATACTGCGCGCAGCGGATAAACGCCGCCGAGTTGTTGGAGGTCGAGCGGCATGCCTGCCCCGGCGCGGGTTCGTGCGGCGGTATGTTCACCGCGAACACCATGTCGTCGGCGATCGAAGCGATGGGGTTAAGCTTGCCGTTCTCGTCTACCTTGGCGGCCGAGGATCCCGAAACCGTCGATAATGCGGCCCGCAGTGCCGAAGTTTTGGCGGCGGCGATCGAAAGGCAGATACGTCCGCGGCAATTGCTTACGCGCCAGGCTTTCGAAAACGCGATCGCCGTTGTGATGGCCGTCGGTGGATCGACCAACGCGGTCTTGCATTTATTGGCGATCGCGCACGCGGCCAACGTGCCGCTGACGATCGACACGTTCGAAGCCATCCGCGGACGCGTCCCGGTCCTTTGCGATCTGAAGCCATCCGGTCGCTTTGTTGCGACTGATCTGCACCGCGCGGGCGGGATCCCGCAGGTGATGAAGATGTTGTTGGATCACGGGCTGCTTCACGGCGATGCGATGACCATCACCGGTCAAACGATCGCCGAAGTCTTGCTGGATGTTCCCGAAGAACCTCGCGCGGATCAGGAGGTAATCCGGCCGTGGGACGATCCGCTTTATGCGCAAGGGCATCTGGCGATCTTAAAGGGCAATCTGGCGACGGAAGGGGCGGTGGCAAAGATCAGTGGGGTGAAGAATCCCAAGATCACCGGACCGGCCCGCGTGTTTGATTCGGAAGATACTTGCCAGCGTGCGATCCTCGGCGGCCAGATCAATCCCGGTGACGTGGTGGTGATACGTTACGAAGGACCGCGCGGTGGTCCCGGCATGCGCGAGATGCTGGCGCCCACCTCGGCGATCATCGGCGCGGGGCTGGGGGATTCCGTGGGTCTGATCACGGACGGAAGATTTTCGGGCGGAACGCATGGATTGGTCGTCGGGCATGTTGCGCCCGAGGCCGCGGTCGGGGGCGGAATCGCGTTAGTCGAAGAAGGCGATATGATAACCATCGACGCGGGGAAGCGATCACTTCACCTTAATGTTGATAGCGGTGAACTAAACCGGCGGCGGGCGGCGTGGCGGCCGCCGACGCGGCGTAATGCGCGCGGCGTGCTGGCCAAATACGCGGCTCTGGTTTCCAGCAGTAGCCGGGGTGCGGTGACCGATGGTTGAAATAGAGTGGCGTTACTCGCCGGACACATCGACGGCGCCAAGGATTTTCTTATGATTGTCCACCAATCTTACTTGACCACTAATGGGCATTTCTTGAAAGTCATGTTAGGCGCCATTTATTGACCATTCCTAGACCTGTGTATGGATCTCTGCATTGTTCATTATTTGTAGACACCACTATTTATTGTACAGCAAATGGTTTTAATCATAAGTTTGCCACCCAGTATTTCTCCATCGTTCGGCGCAGATGCAAGGTTGTGTTCACCCCCTCGTTAATACCGTGCGTTCGCATTGGGTAAGACATCATCGAAAAAAGTTTGTTGTTTTTGATCAGTTCGTTCACCAGCAGTTCAAAGCTCTGGTAATGCACATTATCGTCGCCCGTTCCGTGGATGATCATCAGGTTGCCTTGCAGATTCTTCGCGTAGTTGATCGGCGAACCGTCGCGATAGCCCTGGGCGTTCGTTTCGAGCAGGCCCATGTAGCGCTCTTGATAGGTGGCGTCGTAAAGCTTCTGGTCCGCGACGAAGGACACCGCCAACCCCGTCCGATAGATCTCCGGATAACGGAACATACAATTCAGCGTCATCTGCCCGCCGCCGCTCCAGCCCCAGATGCCAACGCGCTTGGGGTCAAGGAAGTCGAATGTGCTCAATATCTTCGTCGCCGCCTGGCTCTGGTCCAGGGAAGCGAGGATGCCGATCTGACCGTAAATAGATTGCCGCCATTTATGGCCTCGTGGCGTTTTGGTCCCGCGGTTATCGACGCTGACGATGACGTAACCCTTTTGCGCCAGATATTGATGCCATAACCCTTCGCCGCCGTCCCAGTTGTTCTGGACGGTCGAGCCCGCCGGTTCGCCGTAAACGTAAAAGAGCAGCGGGTACTTCTTTGCCGGGTCAAAGTTGGCCGGTTTGATCATATAGGCATCGAGCTGGTCGTCACCGATATCGACCTTGAAGAATTCCTTCGGACGCAGCCCGAGAGCGTCGTACTTTGTCTTTAGCTCGTGATTGTCCTCAAGCAGCTTTACCTCTTTATGTTCCGGCAGATAAACCAGCGAGATTCGGTTCGGTGTCGTCGAGTTGTTAAAGGTATGGATCGCCCAATGAGCATCCGCCGACATCTGATATGTATTGTGCCCCGGCGTGCCCGCCGGCGTAACTCGTTCAGCCGGCCCAACGCCGTCCAGGCGACTGCGGTATAGATAGCGTTCGACAAAGCTTTCGGGCGAGGCAATGTAATAAACGAAACCACTCGCCGGGTCGATGCAGTTAATATTGACGACGTCAAAGTTACCTTTGGTTATCGGCTTGATCTCCCGGCCGTCCCGCGAAACGCGGTAGAGATGCATCCAGCCGTCACGTTCGCTGGTCCAAGTGAAATATTTTTCGCCGTCTAGCCAGCGGATATTGTCGTGGAGGTCGAGAAAGGCACTATCCTTTTCGGTGAGGATGTTGTTAAGCCCGAGCGTGCCGGCGTTCGCGATCCAAACCTGGTTCGTATTCTGCAACCGGTTCAGTTGCTGGATCATCAGTTCGTTCGAATTCGGGATAAAATCCATCCGTGCAATATAGTTATTCGTGGGGTCGCCCGGCACCGGCAACCACTTCGTTTTGCCGCCCGCCGCCGGGATGACGCCCACCTTTACGGCCGAGAGTTTAGTGCCGACCTTCGGATAGGGCAGCGGGATAGGTTTCGAATAGATGTCCGAAACATTGTCGATCAAGTAAAAGGTGCCGATGTTTTTGGTGTCCGATTGCCAATAAGCGATCGACTTGCCGTCGGGGCTCCAGCGAAAACCGTCGCGGCAATCGAGTTCCTCTTCGTAGACCCAATCAAACGTGCCATTGATGATATTACCGCCGCCATCGGTCGTGAGCTGCGTGATCTTGCCGGTGGCAACATCCTCGACAAATACGTTTTGCTTACTGACAAAACCGACCCGCGTGCCGTCGGGGGAGAATTTCGCGAACATCAGCGAACTCGCTTCCCGACCTTTGCCCAATTGCTGTAATTTGCCGCTCTTTACCTTGAGCACCCAGTAATCGCCGCGCGTGTTGTACCGCCAGACTTTCTTGGTGTTGGTAAAGATCAGGAGCTGCGCGTTATCGGCGGACCATTCGTAATCGTCAATTTCCATCGGTTGTTTGCCGCCGGCAGGCGTCAAAGCCGCGGCCGAGACCAATACGGTCCGCTCGCCGCTGGCCGCGTCGTAACGAATGATCTCGTTTCCACCGGCCGCACGGTTCGTCTCCAGGGTCGAATACCCGTGGCTGTCCTTCATCCAACGCACGGGCCCGAATGCACGCTGGCTGAAGGCCTTCGCCGAATAAATATTCTCTAGCGTCAAGGCCGGTTCCTGGCCATGGGCGCTGACCATCGCGGACAGCAATAACGGAAGCGAAAGGATCGCGCGGAAGGGAATTTTAATCTTCATATTTACAAACTAAATGCGAAATCGCGTTGCGGCCGTTGGATCGATAGCCGATTATACGTACATTAATTAGGCGAATATAGTAAGCGCCGGCCCTCGGTCTGCCATAATATGCCGAGCGAACTGGTCGATGAAGGCGATATGATAACCCCTGACGCGGGGAAGTGATCACCGCATTTAAAAAAGGAAGTTTTGATGAGTATCGAGGATTGGCGTAACCGGATCAACGAACTTGACCGCGAGTTGCTGCGCCTGCTGAACGAACGCGCGGAAGTTGCGCTGAAGGTTGGTGAATCTAAGCGCGAGGCCGGCGTGTCGCTGTGCGACCACACCCGCGAACGTTCCGTGATCGATCGCATGTGCGCCGAAAATCCCGGTCCGTTGGACGATCGGGCGATCGTCGAACTCTATCGCGCGATCATTCACGAATCGCGACGGATCCAGAGCCGCGGCGGCCAGGCCGAAGTGGGCGCCACCGTGAAGCACCGTTCTGACGGTTCGCTAAGGGTGGCCTTTCAAGGAGCGCTGGGCGCGTTCAGTGAAACCGCCGCACGGAAACTGTTGGGCGACGATATCACTCTGACGCCGCGCGAAAGCTTTGCGTCTCTCTTCGAAGCCATCAATGACGGATCGGCTGATGTGATCCTGGCGCCGATCGAAAACAGTCTCGTCGGTTTTGTCCACGCCAGTTACGACCAATTGTTGGATAGCGACCTGCATATCGCGGGCGAGGTGATAATTCCGATCGATCATTATCTGATCGGATGTCCCGGCGCGACGTTCGAGTCGATCGCTTCGGTCGAATCGCACCCGGTCGCGTTAGACCAATGCCGCCGCTTCCTGGCCGCCAATTCGCAGATCGAACGGATACCGGCCGACGATACGGCCGGCAGCGTTAAGCGCGTCATCGCGGCGGGCGATCCCACGCGCGCGGCCATTGCGGGAAAACTGGCGGCGGAACAATATGGCGGCGTGATACTGCGCGAACATCTGGAAGACAGCAGCGAGAATTACACCCGATTCCTTTTGCTGCAGCCCACGCCGGAAACGGACCCGGCGGCGGACAAGCTCTCGTTGGTGATCGAACTGCCCCACCACGCGGGTGCGCTGCACAACGCGCTGGAACCGTTCGCGCGCCGCGACATCGATCTGTTGAAGATCGAGGGCCGCCCGGTCAAAGGGCGTCCTTGGGAGTATTGTTTCTATCTCGATCTGAGTGGGTCATCCACGGATCTCGAGGTTACCGAAGCGCTCAATGAGTTGCGCGAACAACGCGTCGAGGTCCGCGTCCTGGGTGCATATCGCGCGGCGCCGGTCCCAGCGGGCTAACGTCCAACAGACTGTTGGTCTGTCGATTCTCGATTCGGTGCGGGCACGCATGACGAAGCCGTACTCGTAGCCTGAGGTCATAAAGATTCTATCGATGATCCTGATCCTAACCCCAAATATTGAGCCCGACAGCGACGCCTATCAACAGTTGATGGCGCATTTGGCGCGCTATCCCAATCTTAGTTCGCGCGTACATCGCGAGCAGGGCACTGAGCAGTCACTGACCGAGATCTATCTGATCGGAAACACTTCGGCTCTATCGGTGGACGAGGTCCGCGCCTTACCGGGCGTAGAAAGCGTGGTCCGTGTTTCCGAAGAGCACCGGGTTCTGGGCCGGCATAAGGACGACAATCGTCCCGCGCATTTTGAATATCAAGGATTGCGCTTCGGTCAGGATACGTTGCATGTATTCGCCGGCCTTTGCGCGGTCGATACCCCGGCGAGTGTCGCGGCGATGATGCAGGCTTTGCGCGATAACGGACAGGTCTGCACCCGTATGGGCGCTTACAAACCGCGGACCAGTCCTTACTCGTTCCAAGGGCACGGCCGCGATTGTTTGCCCTACGTTTTCGAGTTGGCGGGCAAGTATGGCATCAAGGTGATCGCGATGGAGATCACCCATGAATCTCATCTCGATGAAATTAGCGAGGCGTTGC
>JBDSEC010000216.1:0-2686 GCA_039920205.1 Pyrinomonadaceae bacterium | reverse complement strand
GCGGGATCAGACGCTGAGAAATGATGTAGCGGAAGGTCTGGGCCAATCGCGTGCGGATCACGCGCTCTTCATTCTTGGGATAAAGTCCGATGATGCGATCGACCGCCTTTGAAGCGTCAATCGTGTGCAGCGTCGACAATACGAGATGCCCGGTCTCGGCCGCTTCCAGTGCGATCTCGGTCGTTTCAAAGTCGCGCATCTCGCCGACCAAAATGACTTTCGGGGCTTGGCGCAAGGCACTGCGCAGCGCCGACGCGAAATCGCGCGTATCGGAACCGACCTCGCGCTGATTGATCGTTGAAAGCCGGTGGGTGTGCATGAACTCTAACGGATCTTCAATGGTGACTATGTGATACCGTTTGGTCCGGTTAATAATGTCAATGACCGCGGCCAACGTAGAGCTTTTGCCCGAACCGGTCGGACCAGTCAACAGGACAATGCCGTTCCGCAGTTCCGCGATATCCGCCAAATGGGGCGGCAGACGCAGCGATTCCAAGGTCGGAATGTCCGTCGGAATAACGCGCATGACGATACAAAACGTACCGCGTTGTTGAAAGATATTTACGCGAAAGCGGGTACGGGTCGGCAGGCTGTAACTAAGGTCCGCGGCACCGGTCTTGGCTAAGCGTTCGGCGGCATCGACGTTTCCCTTCATCAGGGACATCGCGATGATCTCGGTCTGGTAGGGCGTAAGCCGTCCCAGACCAAAGGTTTCCACGGGTACTAGTCGTCCATCGATCTCGACCTGCGGGGGTTGGCCCACGGAGAAATTCAGATCGCTGATACTCTCAGAAACCTGCAACATCCGTTCAATTATTGGAGGTAAGTCAAGAAAGCTCATGCCGGATGGGGCTCCTGGTAATCAAGTAAAGGGATATGCAGAATATTCGCGATCGCGACAATGGGGGCCTTTGTTTAGTTGGGTGGCCGCACGGCAACCCTTTACTGCCGATTCATTGTCGCGTATCCCGTTAATAAACGCAAGAAATATTTCTAAACGTTGTTAAACGAATGGATTTCGGTTAAAACGCGCGGATTTCTGGCTGCCACCTGTAAATGGTTGAGTTAATATGACTTATACGATCGTAGGTTTGGGAGAATTGCTGTGGGATCTGCTCCCCAACGGGAAACAGTTGGGCGGCGCACCGGCGAATTTCGCGTATATCGCACACCTTTTGGGTGACCATGCGGTGGTCGCTAGCCGGATCGGCGAAGACAACCCGGGCGTTGAAGCCATGGCCCGTTTGGAGCAGTTAGGGCTTTCCGTGTCCCAGGTTCAGCTAGATCGGGAACGCGCAACGGGTACGGTTGAAGTGAGTTTGGACGAACGGGGCGAACCGTCATATCGCAGTTCGAATGACGTAGCGTGGGATCATTTGGAGTGGACCGCGGAGTGGGAGGAATTGTCCGGCACGGCCGACGCGGTTTGTTTCGGGTCGCTGGCGCAGCGTTCGCCCAAGTCCCGGGATACGATCCTGCGCTTCCTACAGAACATGCGGCCCGATT
The DNA here is from genome assembly GCA_039920205.1 of Pyrinomonadaceae bacterium. Lineage (GTDB taxonomy): Bacteria > Acidobacteriota > Blastocatellia > Pyrinomonadales > Pyrinomonadaceae > JBDSEC01. The sequence goes on along the minus strand of JBDSEC010000216.1, from coordinate 1,180 downwards.
CGCTTCGGCTGTTTGACGTCAATCTTCGCCACGCGTTCTTTTCCGCCGATCTGCTGCGCAATTCGATCGAGCATTCAACCGCCGTTAAACTGAACGAAACGGAAATGCCGCAGATGAACGATCTTCTGCAACTTGGTGGGCGCGGAACCCACGCCTTTGCGCACCGGTTGATACAGGTTTTCGATCTGCAACTGGTCGCGATCACCCGCGGATCCCGCGGCAGTGTGATCGTGACGCCGGACGAGATCGTAGACCAAGCAGGCGAACCGGCCGAAGTGGTTGACACTGTCGGCGCCGGCGATGCGTTTGGCGCGGCGCTGGTCCACCAGTTCCTGCGCAAACGGTCATTGGAAGAGATCAGCGCGGTCGCCAACCGCGTCGGCGGATGGATGACCACCCAATCTGGAGCCACGCCGACAATTACCGCAGCCGCGGTTCTGCAAGAGATCGCCTTCAAGACTAATCAAGACTTGAGCAGTTAGCATGCTATCAAAAATGCGCGTTAGCATTACCATCAATCGTCTTCATCGCCGTACTCAACGAGTCCGCGCAGGCGGACTCGTTGAGTACGGCGAACTAAACATTCCGATCTGTAAAGTTATTCGTAATACCGGATGTCATTTACGACCCATTCCGCAATAGATCGTGGCTCGGGAAATTGGCCCGTATTCACTTGATAGTTCCAAGACCATCTCTCGCCTTGAATTGCACCCGCGAAGTTAGATCAACACGTCCGAGATTTTCTACGTGAATCTCGATAGGGTAGAATCTATTTATTGGCCAAGTACTCGTATCTTGCAATTTTACTTCAAAGGATAATTAAAATGTCACACGACGCCACCGAAATGAATCCGCGATCCGCCACCCGTACAGAGACCGACAGCATGGGTCCGATCGAGGTTGCGGCGGACCGTTACTACGGCGCGCAAACCCAGCGCTCGCTGATCCACTTCAACATCGGCGACGATCGCATGCCGCGAGAAATGATCCGCGCGCTGGGTATCTTGAAAAAGGCGGCGGCGTTGGTGAATCAGGATCTGGGCAAATTGCCGGCCGAGAAAGCGAACTTGATCGTGCAAGCGTGCGATGAAGTGATCGCCGGCACGTTGGACGAGCATTTCCCCCTGCGCGTATGGCAAACCGGCAGCGGAACGCAGACCAACATGAACGCGAACGAAGT
>JBDSEC010000215.1:0-5201 GCA_039920205.1 Pyrinomonadaceae bacterium | reverse complement strand
TACGGTTTGGACGCGGCGGCACCCTTCACGGGCCGGGATTATGTAGATCCCGTTCGCGGCGTAAAGTTAAGCGATGGTTCGATCAAGTGCCGACGTATTGAGATGAAGGAAGCCTACAGACTTTACGGACATACTTCGTCGTAAGTCCGGAGGTGAGCGCGCGGGTAAAGTGCTAAAGCAAGTTTTACGGGAGGGCAGCGGAGATCACAGAGCGATAATGTGTTCGAACCTCCGTTTTATCTGTTACTTCTCGTACAAGCTTTCTCGCTTTAGAATCCATTCCCGCGGCTCCGGCGAACAATTGTTATACCGACCGGAGTCAGCGGCGGTTGACCGGCGTTACGAAGGGTTTCATTGACGGCCGGAAAGTCACTTCTGAGCAATTCCATCCAACGAGTCCTTAACTCCTCGAACGAATTAATGGTTTCGCCGAGCGCCTTGGCCGCTTGGGTTGTTGGCGCGGCGTCGGCTACTTGCAGCACATCCAATACAGTGATGAATGAGCCGATCACGCGAGAAAACGTCATGACGGGAGAGGCGCCCGAGGCCGGCAGCGTGCTCGATCCGGTTTCCAAATCCCCTAACTTTTGGTCGAATACCGCAAGCGAAGTCTTGACTTCGGCCGCGGACGCATTCTTCAGCCGGTCGGCAATTTCTGCCCGTAACGCATGAATTTGATCGACGATCTCCCGACTCGAAAATGCGCCGTCGTAGGCATCTAGCGAACTGCGCCACTGCGCCGCCAAACCCTCGGCGGGAGTTACTACGCGTGGGTCCATGCGCACGGTCAAAGTTTGCTCGTAACTGTTTCCATTGGCGATCAGTTTTACCTTATATATACCTGGCAACACATATGGCCCTTCGGGTACCGGCGGCGTGTCTCCATAGATCGCCGAGATCGGCAAGTCGTATTTGTCGACCGGAGGCGGTGGTGCGTATTGCAAATTCCAAATAAAGCGCTGCATTCCGGCCCGTGCGGAGGGCACCCGCGCGGGGCGGATCCAATATGTAGGCGGGTTGATCTCCTCTGCTTTCGCCCCGACCGGATGATCTTCGCTGGTGAAACGCCGCACCAACCTTCCGTCCAATCCGGTGATGACTATTTCCACTGGACCGTGTGCGCCCGATTTCAAATAATAGTTAATGATCGCGCCGTCCGGTGGATTCTGCCCGGCCGGTTCTTCTTGCGGAAGCGGCGTGTCGGTGTTCACGTTACGCCGGACCCGCGTAGCCAATTGCGGCGCGAACAGAAACGCATCGCTTTTCACTACGTCAGCATTCAATTGGCGCAGCGGCGTGATGTCGTCAAGTATCCAGAACGACCGGCCGTGCGTTCCGACCACCACGTCGTCACCGTGAATGACCAGGTCGCGGATGGAGGTCGCGGGCATGTTAAGGCGCAACGGCAACCAATCGTCGCCGTCGTTCAACGAAAAATATACGGCGTTTTCGGTGCCGCAGACCAACAATCCTTTGCGGACCGGATCTTCGCGAACGGTATTAACCGGCGCATTGTCGGGCAGACCGCGAACGATCTCCTGCCAGGTCGTGCCGCCATCATGCGTGCGATAGATATGTGGCCGCTGGTCATCCAGGCGAATCCGGTTGATCGCCGCGTACGCCGTGTTCGCATCGAAATGGCTGGCGTCCAGTTGCGAAACCTTGCTCCACGAGGTCAAACCCGTCGGCGTGATATTGGACCAATTCTTGCCGCCGTCACGCGTAACGTGAATCAACCCGTCGTCGGTTCCGGCCCAGATCGTATTCACATCTTGAGGTGACGGTGCCAGCGCGTAGATCACCCCGCGCCGCGGTTGTGTGGCCATCTCGGGCTTCTTGTAAAATCCGATCGAATCGGGTACGTCCGGCTTTTCATTCGAAAGATCGGGGCTGATCACCTCCCAACTCTGTCCGCCGGTAGTAGTTCTAAACAGCACGTTTCCCGCGTAATAGAGGACATGCGGATCGACCGGTGAAAAGATAACCGGGGCGGTGCGTAGGAAACGATACTTGCCGCTGCGCACGGCTTCGGGTGCGATGTTCTGTGCTTGGCCGGTGCGTTTATCAAAGCGGGTCAGTTTGCCGCCATAAATAATATTCGAGTCTAGCGGGTCGGGCGCGACATAGCCGTACTCTTCCGCGCCCACGGTGCGCCAATCGCGAAAAGTGATGACGCCGTTGTCACCACGGCTAGTCGTTCCGACCGAACCGCTCTCTTGCTGCCCACCATAAACCCAGTACGGATACTGGTTGTCGGTGATGACGTGGTAGAACTGCGCCGTCGGTTGGTTGTACCAACTGCTAAATGTCTTTCCGCCATTGACCGTAATGATCGCGCCCTGGTCGCTGGCTATCAAGATGACGTCGGGATTATCGGGATTGATCCAAATAGTGTGGTAATCATCGCCGCCCGGCGCGCCACGCCAACTTGTCCAAGTCTTGCCGCCGTCCGTCGATTTGTGCGTGGCCACGTTTGCCGAATAGACAATGTCAGGATTCTTGGGATCGACCTTTACTTCCGCAAAGTCGCTGCCGCGTCCCCACAGCCGCGGGTCTGGATTCATCATCCGCCAGCTTTCACCGGCATCATCCGAGCGATAGATGCCGCCCAGTTTTCCTGCGTCCACCGTTGCGTACAGGCGGTTTGGATCTGAGGGCGCAACCGTCATGCCGATGCGGCCCAGGCCTTGCGCCGTGGTGGGCAGGCCCTTGGTCAATTGTCGCCATTTAAATCCACCGTCGGTCGATTTGAACAGACCGCTGTTTGGTCCTTGCCAGGCGCCGTTCTCCCAAGGGCCCTGACGGCCGGCCCACAGGTCTGCGTAAATAATGTCCGGATTCTTTGGGTCGAAACAGAGCGCGATCGCGCCGGTGTTCTCGTCCATATGAAACGCGAGACGAAAGTTTTGGCCCCCGTCATCCGAACGGTACACACCGCGCTCTTCGTTCGCGCCATAGGGATGACCCAATGCGGCGACGAATATCCGGTTGGCGTCACGCGGATCGACAATGATGGCGCCGATCTGCTGTACCTCGCGCATCCCCAAATGCGTCCAAGTCTTACCCGCATCGGTCGATTTGTACATCCCGTCGCCGGTCGAAAGATCAGGACGTTGCAATCCCTCGCCGCTGCCGACATAAACGACATTCGGATCCGACGGAGCCACCGCCAAGGCGCCGATCGAACCGGTGGGTTGATCGTCAAAGATAGGAAACCAAACGCGACCCGCGTCGGTCGTTTTCCATACACCGCCGTTATTTACGCCGATGTAAAAGACATTCGGCTGGCCTGGCACTCCCGTCGCGCCGACGGTGCGTCCCCCGCGAAAAGGTCCGATCATCCGCCATTGCAAACTCTGATAAAGGCTTTGATCGTATTTCTGTGCGGTCGTGATTACCGGCAAGAGAAAAAAGCTGACCAGTACGAGAAGCGAAGCGATCTGCATTTGACGGTTAGGCACGGTTTACCTCCGAAGATGAAAACGAGAATGATACAGGCGGGGTTATTTTTAACACGAACCGCGACAAAGTCGTAATTGACTAAGTAGCCGCCGGGTTGTTGGTGTTACGCAACAGCGCCGTCAGCCGCGGTTCGCGGCGGAGTGGATCGAACACCGGATCGACGCCCAACCACAAGAGCCGCGCATCGCGGATCTCCCACGCTTTGTCTAACAACTCTAAGGCGCGTTCGTTATTGCCCAGGTTCACCTGGACCATCGCCGATAAATAGGGCGAGACATATCGTCGCGGCGCGGCCGCCTGGATCTCGTCCAAAAGTAAATTGGTCGTCGCCGCATCAGCCGCGGCGGCGTGAGCCGCCGCTTCCCAAACTAAGGTGTAGGGCGAGCGGCCCAACAACTCAACACATTTTTTAGCCGCCGCGATCGCCGCTAGATGGTCTCCAACTTGTGAAAGCGCTAAAGATAGAAAGACATAACCCAGGCCGTATTGTGGTTCGTTGTTAACCAAGCGGCGCGCGGCGGCCACACCTTCGGAATATCGGCGCGCGTAAAAATTAGACCAGCTCAATCCGTGTTGAACGATCGGGGTTAACGGGTCTAACGCCACCGCACGGTCACAATGGTACTTTGCCTCGTCAAAGCGACCCGCCACGGTCAAGTAGTGACTATACAAACTATGGCCAATAGCGAAATTCGGATTAAGATCCAAAGAACGAAGATGGTGCCGATCAGCCGCCTCCCAATCAAAATCGTGAGTCAAAACCGCAAAGGCCAACGCGGAATACCCATCGGCCAGGTCGGGATCGCTTGCCACCGCGTGGCGCGCTGCCTCCAACGCCGCGGCCGAAGTTTCGGCGAAGGGAAGCACCGCATACAGACCCAGCCAATTGTGGTAATCGGCGATCCCGGCATAAGCCAAGGCGTAATCCGGTGCGATCGCGATCGACTGGTTATAGTAGATCAGCGCCTGCGCAAATCCGCGCTCGGTAAAAGTATTCCAGCAATGACGGCCGCGCAGATAAGCCTCGAATGCTTCCGGGTTTTCGGTGCCGCGTTTCTTCAGCCGGCGCGACTCGTCATCGCTCAATTGCGGCAGCAATGATCTCGCCACCTTTTCTGACATCGAATCTTCCAGATCCAAGACGTCGACGATCCTTTCATCGAAGGTCTGGGACCAGACGGTCTTGCTTTCGCGAACCGACAAAAGTTGAACCGTTACACGGATCCGGTCACCCACGCGGCGGATGTTGCCATCGACGACAAAATCGACGCCCAGCAGCCGGCCGGCGGCGAACGAATCCAGGTCGCGATGCGCGAACGGCAAGATGCTGCTGGTCGGTCGCACCACGAACCGGCCCACGTTAGACAAACGATTGATCAACGCGTCCGCCAAACCAATGCGTAGATAGTCATTACCGGTATCACTCCCGGCCGCCGTGCTGACCAGCGTCAGCGGCAGTACAGCGATCGAGCGCACACCCGTTGGTGAAGGCGGTTCTATCTGTACCGGGACCTCGATCGGAAGCGGCTCGGTAAAAGCCAATGGATTCTTGGTTCCGCGAAAGATACGGATGAACCGCGGGTCGGAACGTAAATGATCTAGCTTCGGTTCGGTCGCGAACCAATTATAAAAGGGGTCGAACTCAGCCAGGGCCTGTTCAAAATAAATAAATGCAGTATCCAGTTCTCCGAGCGCAACCTGGCACATGGCCAAGAAATATGGCTTCACATACTGTTTCG
>JBDSEC010000214.1:0-18094 GCA_039920205.1 Pyrinomonadaceae bacterium | reverse complement strand
GAAGGCCGCGGGCACGTTCCCTTTGATAAAGAAGAACCCGTAGATGTCGCCCTCCTTGGCGATCACGACTGCGGTGGCGGGCCGATCGGCAAGAACTGGCGGGGCGCAGGCGTAGCCCACCGGAATGGCCAGGGCAAAAGCCGCCGCCACGGTCAAAACGAAAATGCGAACTAGTCTCATTGATCAGTCTCCTCTTCTAAATGTAAATGGGCCAAAGCGGCGGACGCCGCCTTAGACTCCGCAACCCGTGGAGAGTACTTCCTTAGCAACCGCTCCCGGTATTTCGTAAACCACGCTGCCGTTGCCCTCATAGTACGAACTGCCCATGACCACTTCCATTTTGCCATCGCCGTTTAGATCACCGATCGCATCGATGGTGAATTCGCTGATGGCGCCGAACTTAACCGCGCGGCGATGGAACTCGCTCGCGACCAGGATATTTCTGACTTTGCCGCCCACTAATTTTCGTACTAACAGGAGCGAATACTCGCCGGCTACGGCATTGGGGGAAAGGCCGTCGCTCTTTCGATAGGTTGCCGCCAAGATCACCTCGTTGGTTCCGTCACCATCCAGATCCACGGAATAGATCTGTTTGATCCCTACTTTCGGACGGGCAATTCCGTGAGCCCGCACAATAGAACTGACGATGGTCGCATAGGTAGCGTCGGTCAAGGATATCGCGACCGGCACGCGGGGAACCGGGTTCCAGGTCGCGGCCGCGCCCAAGGCGATGCCCGTACCAGTTTTTGGCTCTAGCTCCGCTTGGTAATAATCTTCGCACGGCACTGCGGCCTCGGGCTTGCCCCCGCGCCACAGTTCGCCCGTCCCGCCGTCAACCCAGTCAACCAGGCGATATTCCTGATTGCCCGTCATCGACGGCGCGAAGGTTTCCGCTTTTACCCACTTTCCGGCTTTAACTCCGCCGATCACTCCGCCGTTGTCTTCGATGATCGGGATGACGGCACTGGGGGTTTGGGCCGAGAGCAAAGTGGTAAGCAACAGAATGGTTATTATCGGGGCGAATTTTCTCATCAAAGGTCTCCTGAAAAGGTGATGGCTGAATCCCGCCTAATGCGGCTAGTGAACAGAGGGGACTTTACTCCATTTTTGCCGACTTAGGCGGACATATTTTAGGTGGTCCGCGCCTTTGGAATTTGGCCCAATCGGTTTATTATCGCGCGCATGAACCAATTGATCAAAAAACTTGTATTGACGTGCGTGGGCTTGTTGGCGCTGGTGACCTCGATCGCCGCCCAGGACAACGGATTCGATTTCTCAAAAAGGGTCGGCGTGGCAACGGTCAATGATAAGAAAGAGTTGTGTTTGGCAATACCGAATTCCAGTTTGATTGCTGGCAGCCGTCTTACTTTGATCATAACGGACGGGAGGCAATCCGCGGGCGAGGCCATCGTGGTGAATCCGCTGGTCGCGGCCTGTACCGAAAACGCCGGGACGGAAGACGGCAATTCTTATTACCTACTTAAAGTAACCAAGGGCGGGTCGAAATTTATCCCTTCCGATCGCGTGTTTGGTCCGTTCATCGCGATATTCGAGGTCCCCAGCCCGGTCAAAGTATTTAAAGGGATCGTGACTTCTGATTTCGACGGTAACCGGACCCGTGAATATTACCGCCAATGCACCAGCGGCGAAGGGGTCCACCTAACTATCTGGGCGGGCCGTCCGTTACGGGGCAAGCGTTTGTGGAATTGGTACCACTATCTGGGTTATGACGTGGTTCCGAACTGCAAACAAGCGGATTACAAAGAGAATTAGGTTTTCCCGGTTCGTATTGCCAGCAAGCTTGCGGTTGAGGCACTGTACCGGGCCGTTCTTAGTCCCGCCAGGGATGGAATGTTTATAGTAACCAAACTATCATAAGGTGCTCTTAAGCTCCGCCAGGAGCGAAACGTTTCGATGTTAACATTTCGCCCCTGGCGGAGCTTCGGACATAATTAGATCCAATCATATCTATAAACATTTCGCTCCGGATGGAGCTTGAGAGCGTGGCATCTAAGCTCATTCGTAAAATTTCTTATTCATTGATTTGCGCCGCAAGAGGTTAGAATCGCCTTCGAACCCTGGGTATAATTTCGTTGAGTCTGGCGTTCGCAAATTGGTAACCATGAAAATGAGTTCCTGAATAACTGCAATTTGCCGTCAGCGCCCGACGTTAAAGCTGGTCTGAAAAATAAAATGCCCCCAGATGACTCAAACGACCCGGGCCTAACTGAACCGACGCAACCCGCCGCCGATTCGACCGCGGCCACGGTCACGAATGCCGCGTCACAAGATTCGGAATTTACACTCGTACCACCGGTTGGCCTAGTCGGGACCACCCTGGCCGGCCGTTACTATGTCGAGAGCGAACTGGGCCAAGGCGGCATCGGCGCGGTCTATTTGGCTCGCGACCGCAAGTTGTTGGACAAAAAGGTCGTCGTCAAGGTCCTGCTGGAAAAGACCCTGCAGAACGAGTGGGCCACGCGCAAATTCCAACATGAAAAAGAGGCACTGGCGCGGGTGGATCATCCGGGCATTGTCAGTGTATTAGATGACGGAACGTTGGCGAATGGCGAGCCCTACCTGGTTATGCAGTATGTCGAGGGAGAAACTCTACGCTCGATCATGCGGACGGAAGGAGCGGATCTTGACCGATCCGCCCGCCTGATCGAACAGATCGGACAGGCGTTAAGCGCCGCCCACGCGGATGGGATCGTTCATCGGGACCTGAAGCCCGAAAACATCATGATCCAGCCGCTGCCGGGATCGCGCGAACAGGCCAAAGTTATCGATTTTGGCATTGCCCGGGTGCGTGACTCGCAACTGGCGCCCAGCACCGCCATTGCGGCGACGGCGGGAACGATCGCCTATATGTCGCCGGAACAGTTGCGGGCGGAAAAGGTCGGCGCGACCAGCGATGTCTATGCGCTCGGCATTATCGCTTACGAACTGGTCGCCGGCCGGCGTCCCTTCAACCCCGAAAGTGTTTATCAACTGCTGGATATGCAGCGTGAAGGCGTACGGGTCAAACCGAAAGACCTGCGTCCGGCGCTGCCCGAAGCCGCGCAGGCGGTCATTCTCAAGGCACTGGCTTTTGATCTGGCAGACCGCTATCAAAGCGCCGCGGATTTCGGCAACGACTTTGAAGCCGCGATCTCCGGCGTCGGGATGCCGCGCGGCTTGGTCGACCCGGAATCACCGACCAAGACGCTTCCCACGCAACCGGCGATGCCGACTTTGCCGGCTCCGCCGGTTCGCGTTACTGACTTACCAGGTTCCCCCTCTTGGCTTGATGTTCCGGTGACACTGAAACCGAAGCCGCCGATCGCGCTGATCGCGATCGTGGCCCTGCTGCTTGTTGGCGTCATTGCGGTAGGACTTTGGTGGGCATTGAGGTCGAAATCGACAACCATGCCACCCAAGGCCGATCAAACGACCGATGCTGGACCAAAACTCGAATTGAACTACTGGTTGTCAGTGCAGAAGATGCGCGATGGTAAGGAATATCAAGTACCGTTCGAATCGTCCGGGCAAGAGATCTTCGAGAACGGTTGGAAATTCCGCTTCAACGCCGCTAGCCCCCAATCGGGTTACCTCTATTTGCTAAACGAAGGGCCTGATGCCGCGGGCAAGACATCCTACAATTTGCTTTTCCCGATGCCGTCATTAAATAGCGGCACCGCGCAACTTGCTGTCGGTCAACCGATGCAAACCGGATGGTACGTGTTTGACGACCACCAAGGGACCGAACGTTTCTGGATCGTCTGGTCGCCGCAACCGGTACCGGAATTGGAAGCGGTAAAGGGTGTGGCCAATCCGACCGACCGGGGAACCATCACCGATCCGAAACAGGAAGCCGGAGTTCGCGATCTACTGGGGCGGTCCGGTTCAACCAAACCCGAAGTGTCAAAGGATACCGCCAAGAAACAGACCAATGTTAGATCGAAGGGCGACGTGCTGGTGAATCTGATCGAACTTGAACATCACTAGACAGTGAATCGGTAGTTGCTAAGGGCCTAGTTGCACAATGGGCGACCAAACAAGCTGCGCTTGTGTATTTCGAGCGCGGCAAAATACTTGTGGCCAGAGCAGTCCAAAGCTATTCTAAGTGAATGGCAATGGTAACGAGAGACGCCGGTTTTCAAACGGCGCTGTGAGGATCGGTGAACGATGAGCACAAATGTTGAAGCGATCTACGAACATGGCGTGTTGCGCCCCAAAGAGCCGTTGGCTCTTGCAGATGGCGAGCAAGTGGATCTGATCGTGATGAAACGCACGCCGGTGGTAATCGGTGATCGACTAGTCACCACCCTGGCCACGATTGCCGCTCTGCCGTTGGAAGGGCTTAGCGATGAATTTAGTGGACGCGACCATGATCGCGTGCTCAATGGAGACGACCGAAAGGCATGATCTTTGTTGACTCGGGCGCTTGGTTTGCCAGTGTGGTCCCCTCGGATCCCGGTCACGCCGCTGCCACGCACTGGCTTGAAGTTAACAATGAACCATTGATCACGACTGATTACGTGGTGGACGAGACTCTGACTCTACTTCGGGCCCGCGGCGAATCGACCGTGCACTGCAACTTGGCGAGGTGTTCTTTAGCGACACATTTACGTCTCTTTATTAGCAAGACGACCGAGACGGCCAAATCTCCGGAAGCCAAACGTCAATTGGTCCAAAAGGTGATTTCGTTCACCAACGGCGAACAAGCCACCGACCCGGCCGCACGCACCGTCCAACGCCCGCGCGTCTTTTATCGCCGCGAAGCGGAACCGCAGCCGCTGGTCATCGCGCGGCCATGAGACTTGCAAGCTACCGGTTTATTGGACTGGTAGGAGCCGTAAAATGCTTGTTATGCGATCGATAGGCGGCTATCCTTTCCGCGATCGCCACCTTGCCATGGGAAGGACTTAACGACATTTGCGGCGGGCGCGACCAGGACCGTGTGCGATACGGAACGAAGGTAGTCCGCCTGTCGAGCTGTGACCTGAAAAACACGGTCAAATGATGAGGATTCCGCGAAGAAAAATGTGGATCATGGGCCTGGCGGTGATTTTGATTGGCCCAGTTGTCAGTCATGCGCAAAGACCTGAGCTGATAGTCCAAACCGGTCACAGTCGTTCAGTTGTCGGAATGGCGATGAGCGCCGACGGCAAGATCGTGGCCAGCAAAAGCGATGACGGAACGGTTTTGATCTGGGATGCCACAACTGGCCGCCAGCTAAGGAAGTTCAAGACCGGCATTCGGCAAAGCGCCATTGCTCTCACCCTCGACGGCAAGATCCTTGCGGCCGGCGGTTTGGAGATCGGTGAGATAGTCCTCTGGAATGTAACCAACGGCAGTAAACTGCTTTCGCTTTCCGGCAATTCCCCCATTGCTTTAAGTGTTGCGTTCAGCGCCGACGGCAAAATACTGGCCGCCGGGGAACACAACGTTCAACTGTGGGAAGTTAATACCGGCCGGCCGCTGGGAACCTGGTCCGGCCACACCGACCACATTCAAGCACTCGCTTTCAGCGCCGATAACCGGTTTCTGGCCAGCGGAGCCGACGACAAGACCGTGAAGCTGTGGGAAGTGGCCAGCGGAAAAAACCTCCGCACGCTCACGGGACATTCGGCCCGTGTGAGTTCCGTCGCATTTAGCGGCGACGGAAAAATAGTGGCCAGCGGTAGTTGGGACAAGACGATCAAATTGTGGGACACAGAGTCGGGCCGTGCCTTGCGTACGTTGAGCGGTCACGAGCAATTCGTTGAGTCCATTGTTATTAGTAACGACGGAAGGACCCTGGTCAGCGGAAGTGTAGATTTCAATATTAAGATCTGGGACGTTGCCACCGGGAGCGAACGCCGGACTTTTGAAGCACATAACGGAGGTGTCAAGGCGGTTGCGTTGGACACGAGCGGAACAATTTTAGCCACCGCAGGTTGGAACAGTAAGGTCAAGATTTGGGATCTCGCGACCGGGTTGGTGCAACGCGTCTTAGACGGACATGCGAGTCAGATCTTTGGTCTGGATTTTAGTCACGACGGTAAAGCATTGGCTATGAGCCGTTACAACGGCGCGATCAAGCTGTGGAATTTGGCAGAAGGCAAGACGCCGCCTCCGCTATATAAAAATTCCACCGTTTCCAGTTCAGCCGCATATAGTGGGGACAGCAAATATCTGGCCAGCGCAGGAAACCTCGCGGTCGAGGTTTGGGACTTGACCAGCCGCGAACCGGAGTTAAAGTTTTCCCGGCCGGTTGAATGGGCCAATTCGGTTGCGTTGAGCGCCGACGGCCGGATATTGGCTTGGGGTGGTGACGACAAGAAAATCGGGCTTTGGGACATGCAAGCCGGAAGCGAGTTGACGAAATTTCCCCAGCAGGTCAATGGGGTAAAATCGGTTGCGTTGACCCGCGACGGGAAAACCCTGGCAAGCTGTACCTACTCCGAGCAAACCATCCTCTGGGATGCCGCAACGGGTCGAAAGTTGCGGACGCTGGTTAGCGACGGAATGATAGGAACGGTCGCCTTCGCACCGGATGGCATGCGATTGGCCACCGGTGGCTTTCGCGAGGTCGATATATGGGAGACCGCTACGGGACGAAAGCTGCAGACACTGGTGCTTGAAAACCAGAATGCTAATTCGGTGGCCTTCACTGCCGATGGCAAAATCTTGGCCAGTGGAAACGACGACGGCACGATCATTTTGTGGGAAACCGCGACCGGCAAGAAACTATCCACACTTGAAGGTCATACGTCGGAAGTTACCTCGGTCGCCTTCAATCCCGAGGGCACTATTTTGGCGAGCGGTAGTCTGGATTACACGACTCGGCTTTGGGATGTTCGCGCGGCCATTGAATTGGCGAGTTTGATCGCGATCGATGCGCAGGATTGGCTCGTGGTCACACCGGATGGATTGTTTGACGGGACCAACGCGGCCTGGGGCCGCATTCTATGGCGGTTTTCGCCCCTGCTGTTGGACGTTGAACCGGTCGAATCGTTCTATGGTGACTATTATTATCCCGGTCTCCTAGGCGACCTGCTCGCCGGCAAACGTCCTAAAGCCACGCAGGATATTTCAACGAAGGACCGTCGCCAACCGGCGGTGACTTTGACGCAACCCGTGGGAGCTACCGTGAGCGGATCAAACGCCCGCATTGCTCCGGTGCGTATAACCATTTCAACTGCGCCCGCCGGAGCCCAGGACGTAAGGTTGTTTCGCGATGGTTCATTGGTACACGTTTGGCACGGCGACGTGCTTAAGGGAGAGAAACAGGTAACGCTCGAGGCCAGCGTGCCGGTCGTGGCCGGAGTTAATCGGCTGACCGCTTATGCTTTTAACCGGGACGGCATTAAAAGCGCTGACGCAAACCTGACGGTGAAAGGCGCCAGCTTTTTGGTGCGGCAAGGGGTCGCCTACGTGCTCGCGATCGGGATCAACGAATATGCTAACCCGCAATACAATTTGAGATATGCTACCAACGACGCACGGGACCTAGCCGCCGAGTTAGAACGCCAACTACCGCCCATCTATCACTATCCGCGGGTCGTGGTGATCCCGCTGTTGGACCGGGATGCGACGAAAGCGAATATTTTGACCGCACTTTCGGATCTGGCCGCGAAGGCCCAACCCGAGGACGGCGTGATCATCTTTTTCGCCGGACATGGAGTCGCCTACGGTAACCGATTCTATTTGATCCCGCATGATCTGGGCTATGACGGTTCGCTGACGGAACTTAATGAAGCCGGCCTGCAAAAGATACTGGCCCACGGCATCTCGGATGAAGAGTTGGAACGGGCGGTGGAAGGTATCGACGCGGAGCAGTTGGTCATGATCATTGACGCCTGCAATTCCGGCCAAGCCTTGGAAGCCGAAGAGAAACGGCGGGGGCCGATGAACTCGAAGGGCTTGGCGCAATTGGCTTACGAGAAGGGCATGTATATCCTAACCGCCGCACAGAGTTATCAGGCCGCGTTGGAGGCGTCGAAACTGGGGCACGGATATTTGACCTATGCGTTGGTTGAGGAGGGGTTAAAAACCCCCGCGGCCGATACCGCTCCAAAAGACGGTGCTGTGTTGCTGCGCGAATGGCTGGATTACGCCACCAGTCGTGTTTCGGCGATGCAGCAAGAGAAGTTGGACAGAGGAAAGCCGTCGCAACCGGTAACGACACCCGAAGACAAGCGGCTGTTATTGCAACAAACGGTCACCTTCACCAATGGCGAAGAACAGACCGACCCGGCCGCGCGTACCGTCCAACGCCCGCGCGTTTTCTACCGCCGCGAGGTTGAAACGCGACCCTTGGTTGTCGCGCGGCCGTGAACCAAGCTTCGGGGTTCGTCAGCATTCGTTGCTACGGCATTGGACCTACTTGGGATCGCGGTATGATAGATTTTGGGCCAATTGGAGCGCGAGCTCCTCGCCCAGTTTCACCGGTATTCTCCGGACCACCTGAAGCCCAAGGCTCATTAAACGGCGGCTTTACGAAAGGAACGTCATGCGTCACTTCTCTCTGTTACTACTACTTCTGATCTCTCTCTCAGCTACGGTCGCTTACGGACAGGCGAGCCCTAGCTCGGCCGAGGATTATTACAATCGCGGCAACCAACGCTTCGATAACGGTGATAATGACGGCGCCATCGCCGACTTCACTAGGTCCATTGCGCTCGACCCTCATCCTGAGGCCTATTCCGATCGCGGTCGTGCGCGGGGTGCCAAAGGCGATTTGGACGGTGCGATCGCTGACTTTACCAAAGCCATCGAAATGGACCCAGAATATGCCGGGGCGTATAACAATCGCGGCACCGCCCGGGTTCAGAAGGGTGATAACGACGGGGCGATCGCGGACTTTACGAAGGCCATCCAATTTGACCCTCAATTGGCTCGGGCCTATAGCAATCGCGGCAACGTGCGCGATCTTAAGGGTGATCATGACGGAGCGATGGCCGACTTCACTAAGGCCATCGAGATCGATCCTCAATATGCCAGTCCCTATAACAATCGCGGCCTTACACGACAAAACAAAGGCGATTACGAAGGCGCGATCGCCGACTATACTAAGGCCATCGGGATCGACCCTCAGTTTGCTACGGCATATGCGAATAGGGGATTGGTAAAACTAATACAAGGTAAGGATGCGGAAGCCCAGCACGACTTCGATGCTGCACTCAAGCTGGACAGCAGCCTTAAACCGTGGATGGACGCGGAGACCAATAAAATTAAGCAGGGCCGCAAACCAACGAAATGACCGTCAAGAAATCCTGCAGACATTTAACTGTTAGGCGTTTTGTGGTATCGACGTCGGACAGGCCGACGTTCAAATGTCAGGCGCTGCTGCTTTCTAAGCGGCAAACCCTGGCCGACCGTCACGTCTCAATATCATGCTTAGTGAAGTCCCAACCTAGCGTCCAACGTAAGTGCGTTTTTTAGAGGTAATTGAGTTGAACATAAAAACGATCCATGGACGATGGCTGATCCGGCTTACTGGTCTAATTTTGCTAAGTGCGGGTGCTTTTATGGTGCCTGCATTGGCCCATACCCCTGAACCGGGATAGGAATTGGGCTCACGCCTGATTTTGGACGACGAATTTACCAAAATCCGGCTTGCGCTTGAAACCTTCGCCGTGGGCGGCGCGGTCGAAGATAAGGCGCTGCTGCAACTGGCCCGCTCGGTCGGCGTAGCTGTCATTGTCGCGACCGGTCAAGATCAGGTCGCGACGGAATTCCGGAAATTAGGCCCCGGAGTTTTCACTTACGCACTGATGTAAGCCATGAACGGCGACGCCGGCGGTGGCAATCCCCCCGACGGAAAGATCACCGCCAATGAGATTGTCGCGTTTATCAACCACCGCGTCCCAGAATTGACTAAGCGATGTCGTGCAAAGACGCATTATCTGAAGGCGGGGTCGTGCGGGCAGTATTTCCCGCTCGGAGTGAAGTGTGCAGGTTCTCACTCGATTTCCAAAGGATTAACTATTCATGCTGAGAATTCAAAAATGTCACTTTCTAGTATTGGTCCTGATTCTGGGTTTCGCGGTCGCGCCGGCGAAACTGGCTTGGGCCAGCGGCGGGGTTCAACCGCAGCAAGTCGCCATCCAGACCCCATCACCGCAACAATCAATTCCTGTTGATGGTTGGTTTGACGGCGCAGTCGCCAAAGCCCGGGAGAGACTCGACTATTCCCAACGTGGCTCAGGCCAAGATAGTCCAGAGACAGCCCTTTCACTCAACTACCTTGCCGGGTTTTTGTATGAAAGAGGGGATTACGCCGAAGCCGAAACTCTGTATGCGCGCGTGATGAAAATCTACGTCAACAAATCCGGATTGACCCAAAATCAGGACCTGGCGGTGAGTATGGGCCATATTGGGGACATTATGCGCGCGAAACGCGAACTCCTCAAAGCCGAGGACATGTATAAAGGGGCGTTGGAGATTCTCGAAAAAGTGAACCCTGATTCGCTGGAGACTGATGTGTCTCTTAACGGGCTTGGCGAAATCTCTCGACTGAAGCACGATTATGCTCGAGCCGAACCATTTTATGCGCGTTCACTCGAAGTCCGAATGAAGCAGAAGGAGAAGGATCCGGTTAATAAAGATGAATTCGATGACGCCGAGATCTTGAATAATTTGGGTTTGCTTTACCTAAACAAAGGAGACATCAGCAAAGCAGAACAGTTTTTCCAGCGCGCGATTACGTCATACGACGCGTCGTACTTAATGTTGCATACATGGCGGGTGGTTTTTAAGAGCATAAAAACCAAAGGAGGCCGGTCAGTTGAATACACTCAGGTAGCAGCGGCGCTGCAGAATCTTGCCGATCTCTATCGTGGCAAAGGCGATTATGCCGCTGCCGAACCACTCTACCGGCGGGCACTCGAATTCCGCGAAAAGGCATTTGGCGCAAAACACAAATTGGTGGCCGAGACCCTCAGCAAGTTCGCTCTTTTGTTGCTGGCAAAAGGTGATAAAGCGGGAGCTGCTGAATTACAACTCCGTGCCAACGCGATCGGAGTTCCTGCGAGCGATCCCGACCCTTCGGTGCGGACGGATCGCACCATCGCCGGGCTCGCGGGCCCGGTGCATACAGTGTTGGTTGAAAGTGGCGCGGCCGCTGGAAGCCTGGTTCGCATCTCGCAGACAACCTACGACTCTGGAGGATTTTTAACCGATGTCTTGACCTTTGACGAGAAGGGAGAGCTTGCCCGGAGGGAAGTTTATCAATACGACGGGGGCCGGAAACTGACTGAACTGCTTCGCTATGATGGGAAAAACGCCTCTACCGGGAAAGTGGTTTATGCCTATGACTCGGATGGGAGAAGAATCGGCGCGACTACTTATGATGTAGGTGGTAAAGAATCCGCTAAAACCACCTATGCCAACGACGGGAGAGGCAATCTTGCCCACGAGACAACGGACACCCTACCAGTTATTCCGATGTTCACGGAAAATACGCAGTTTGTCTACAATTCCGGCGGCCAACTGATCAGGAAGTTGGAAAAATCAGCCCTCGGTAGCAGCGAAACGACCTATGAATACGATTCCGACGGGCATTTGACCCAGGTGCGGTCCGAGAAAGCTGTCGACAAGCAAAGGATAAGTTATGACTCCGCCGGACTGATAAAAGACGAGTCGCGTACCATTTTGGGCTCAGAGTATTTCAAGACCTATGCTTACGAATTCGACAGCCAGGGTAACTGGATAAAACAAACGGCGACTGAAACGTTGCTTAGAGACACTTCAGCCACGCCGGTGCTGTCTCTGCCCGGCGCCACAACGCCGAGACGCCGAACGCCGGTCACCGTGATCGTGCGGAGAACGATTACTTATTACTAGTAATTGCCGCGGTCCGATGGGGTTCACTTACATTGGAGTGATAAGCATGACCTCTTTTCTAAAACTTGGCCTGCATATCTTTCTAATTTCCCTTTTCGCAACGATTTCAACACCGGCGCAGAAACCGGAGTTGATGGTGCAAAAGGGAACGGGCGCCGTCAGCTCGATCGCCTTCAGCCCCGACGGGAAAACACTCGCGGGCGCAAGCAATGACGACCTGATCAAGCTTTGGGACGTTGCCACTGGCAGGGAATTGCGAAGCTTTGCAGGAAATGCGCCTATCGCTTTCAGGAATGATGGGCGAACGCTCGCCTGGATAAGCGACAACACTGCCATCAAACTGTGGGACATAGTTTCGGGCAATGAGTTGCGCATTTTATCGGGCCATACGAAGAGCGTGAGGACGTTTGTCTTCAGTAAAGACGGGACGACGCTGGCCAGTGGGAGCGAAGACGATACGATCAAGCTGTGGGAGGTAGAAACGGGCAGAGAGTTGCAAACCTTTTCCGGCCACCCAGCGGTTCAGTCAATTGCGATCAGCCCAGACGGGAAGACTTTTGTCACTGGCGGAAGCGAATCTTACGATAGCCCCATCAAGCTTTGGGATAGCAAGACCGGCGCACCGTTGAGAACCTTCTACGGACATTCACTCTTAATCACCTCTGTAGCTATCAGTCCGGATGGAAAGATCCTGGCGAGTGGGAGCGGATCAAGCGATGACAGCACGATCAAGCTGTGGGACATAACTTCCGGCAAGGAGTTGAGGACCTTGTCCGGACATCACAAGGCGGTGACGGCGCTTACCTTTAGCCCGGACGGCGCAAGACTGGCGAGTGCCGGCTTAGAGAAAGAGATCAAACTCTGGGACGTAGCCACCGGCCAGGAAGCGCAGATCTTGTCGGGACATTCATACGCCGGCTGGTCCGTCGCATTCAGTCCGGATGGAAAGACGCTGGCGAGTGGAGGCCAAGACGAGACGGTCATGTTATGGAAGGTAGGAAGCGGCGGAGAGGGACAAAGCTTGTCGCGAAATGCGTCTAGTATCACCTCATTAGCTTTTAGCCCGGACGGACATTCACTCGCGGGTGGATACGCGGACGGCGTACGTTTGTGGGGATTGACGGGAGGCCAAGACCTGCGAAATCTTTCAATCCCGATGGGCGGCGACGAAATACGCTGGTGGGGATTGGGGGGCGGCCAAGACGTACGAACTATTTCCAACAGGTTTGGCGTCCATGACGTCGTGTTCAGCAGGGACGGGAAGGTACTGGCGATCGGAGACGTTTTATGGGATTTATCCTCAGGCAAGAAAGTACAAGCTTTGACAGAAGGTACCTCCTCGCCGACGGTCACGGCTATCAGCCCGGATGGAGCGATAGCTGCGACTACTTACGATGGCCTCAAGCTCTGGAATGTTAAGACGGGCCGTCAATTGCAACCGCCGTCTGTTACAGGGCAAGTTGTCTCAGTAGCCTTCGGCCCAGACGGAAAGACTCTCGCGGTGAGGGTAAACACCGGCGAGAGTATTGCGATCAAGTTTTGGGACTTAGCGGCTGGGGTTGAGTTGCGAAGTTGGGCAGGTGATAAAGAGGGTGCAGGCTTGGCCTTTAGCCCGGACTCAAAGACACTGGCGACTATCGGCAGGGATCATACGATTAAGCTCAGGGATGTCTCGACGGGGGTAACATCGGGCGTGCTAAAGGGATCTTCCGGTTCTTCCCTCCCGCTGATCTTCAGCTGGGATGGCAAGATGCTCGCGAGCGGTAGTGACGACGGTTTAGTCAGGGTCTGGGATGTCGCCGCGCGCAAAGAGGTACGAACCTTTGGCAAAGGTTCAACAATTGCCTTCAGTCCGAATGGAAGGATTCTGGCGACTGCGGAGTATTCTGATCGGGCAATCGAACTGTGGGATCTCAAGACCGCAGAACCGCTCGCCAGTTTGTTTTCTTTCGATAAAGAGGATTGGGTCGCGGTCACCCCTGATGGTCAATTCGACGGATCACCCGGGGCGTGGGGTCAGATTCTCTGGCGGTTTTCGCCCGATCTCTATGACGTTGCCCCAGTCGAAGCCTTTTTCAGCGACTTCTATTATCCGGGTCTGCTCACCGACATCTTTGCCGGTAAGCGTCCCAAAGCGCCGTCGGACATTGCCCAGAAAGACCGTCGCCAGCCGCAGTTGAAATTAACGGTGGCTGATGCTAAGGCAGATACAACAGTCACTGCTCAAACGGTGAAGGTAAAGATTAATGTCTCGCAAGCTCCGGCCGGAGCGCAGGACGTCCGACTGTTTCGAAATGGTTCGTTGGTTAAGGAATGGCACGGGGATGTTCTCAAGGGAGAAAGCAGTGTCACTTTGGAGGCGGCCATCCCTATGATCTCTGGCGAGAACCAACTTTCCGCCTATGCTTTCAATCATGACAATATCAAAAGCACCGATGCGACCCTAGTGGTAACGGGTTCGGACAGCCTCAAACGGAAGGGGGTGGCGTACCTCCTCGCCTTGGGGGTGAATGAATATTCGAATAATCGGTACAACCTGAAATACGCCGTTGCCGATGCGCAGGATTTTGCGGTGGAAGTAAAGCGCCAGCAGCAGGCGCTGGGCAATTACGCAAGCGTAGAGGTGATACCACTGTATGACCAAAACGCCACGAAGGTGAATATCTTGAGGGCGTTGTCGGACTTGGCGGCTAAGGTGCAACCGGAAGATGGGGTCATTATCTACTTTGCCGGGCACGGGGTGGCGTCCGGAAATCGGTTCTATTTGGTCGCGCATGACCTTGGGTATGACGGTTCGCGGACGGATTTGGACGAAGCGGGATTGCAAAAGATCTTGGCCCATGGAATTTCAGACGAGGAACTGCAAAAGGCCGTGGAAGGCATCGATGCGGGTCAGTTGTTGCTGGTGATCGATGCCTGCAATTCGGGCCAGGCGTTAGAGGCCGAGGAGAAACGGCATGGGCCGATGAATTCAAAAGGTCTGGCCCAGTTGGCCTACGAAAAAGGCATGTACATTTTGACCGCCGCGCAAAGTTACCAGGCGGCGTTGGAAGCGTCGAAACTGGGCCACGGGTATCTGACTTATGCCTTGGTGGAGGAGGGCCTGAAATCACCGGCGGCGGACACTGAACCCAAGGATGGTTCGGTACTGTTGCGCGAATGGCTGGATTACGCCACCAATCGTGTTCCGGCGATGCAACAAGAAACGCTGGATGCGGGCGGCAAAACGGTCGAGACCGCCAAAACGCCACAGGCCAAGCGACAATTGGTCCAACAAGTGATCTCGTTCACCAACGGCGAACAAACGACCGACCCGGCTGCCCGAACTGTCCAACGACCCCGCGTATTCTACCGTCGCGAGATCGAACCGAATCCGTTGGTGATCGCGCGGCCTTAGTAAAGTTGCGATCGATGACGATAATATAATGGTAGTTCGTCGGTTTGGAACGGTGAGTTATCGCAGTAATACTTTTCTTGAGGTATTGAGATGAAAGCGATCAACAGGAAATTGCTTGCGTCATTTGGCGCAAATGCGTTGTGCTTGAGCGTTCTAAGTACTGCCGTCGTGGCGCAGGATCCGCCACCAACGCCCGATCCGCAAACCGGGTCGCGCCAGATATTTGCCGAGGAGTTTACCCGTTCGCGGCCAGCACCCAATAAACCGCCCACTCAAGTGAAACCGGGTGGCGAGGTGAAACCAGGAAACCGGATATCCGTCGTAAAGCCGCCTAATCACTACCGCCGAACGGCGCGGGTCAAGGCCGGCGTGACGGTCACCGTACCAACCGGGAATACCACGCCGCCAAGGCAAACTGTGGTTGCCACAGCCGGTCTTGCTAAAGTAGGGGTCACCATCTGGCGTTTGCGCGCTCCGCAGAATGGTGATCAAGGGGCGCGACTATTGATCCAAGGCGGCGCTGCTTTGGTGCCCGAGCGGGTCGCGTCCGATGCCATGCTGCGGGTGAATGACCAGGTGTTATTGTCGGTCGAATCGCCGCGCGAAGGATATCTTTATATTGTCGATCGGGAATTATTTGCCGATGGGACCTTCGGGGAACCGTATTTGATCTTTCCCACCACTCGCACCCGGGGCGGTGCCAATCGGGTGTCTCCGGGCAGGTTGATCAATATTCCCGATCCAACTGACCAACCAAACTTCTTCCGGTTAGCGCCGACACCCGGACTTACTGGTCAAGTAGGAGAGGCGCTGAGCGTGATCGTAACGTCTATGCCATTAACGGGATTCACCCCTTCTGATCGACCGATCAAGCTAACCGCCGCACAAGTCGCAAAGTGGGAAGCCCAATGGGGCGGTGATACCGAGCTATACGATCTGGAGAATGGCGCCGGCCAAACGCAAACCGAGGCCGAAAGCGAAGCCGCCCAGACGGGTGTAAAGGGCCGCATGCTGACGCAAGAAGAGCCTTCGCCACAAACCGTCTATTTGGTGGAATCACGGAATACAACCGGACTGTTAGTGAACGTGCTGCTGCGATATTAGAACTACCATCGTTAGGGATCGCGCTTTAGCAGCGCATTGCGCGAAGATGCCGGGTGTCGCTCGCTGGTTGACAGTGCCGGACGCGGCGGACGACCTCCCTTTCGGTCTGACCCGAACTACCAGATCTAACCGAGCGGCCGGGTGCCATCCCGCAGTCGGCGGCCCTCGTTTGCTTCCCGCCGGAGTGAAGTCCACCTGCCTGAGAGGGGCACTAAATTGTCCGTTGACACGAATCGCGATGGGTATATACTCGCCTGGTAGGTCCCCTTTTGGGATGTTTCCGCTGGTACCCGATGCTTTCCGTGAATCCTGCTCGAACGTTTTGTCCCAGCATTTACTTTTTCATATTTAATTCCCCGCTGGAAGTTCGTTTAGTCCCGCAAATTTCTACCTCAGAGTTTCTTGATCGCCCCGTGAAGGAACAAAGACGAATTGGCTCGGATGTGTAAAATTTGATCGGTGAGGGTTTGAATGGGAGTTCAAGCCAAATCAACTAAATCGAACCGTTGGTCGGTCCAATCCGCAACTTCGGCTTTGTGCTCGAGGTCAAACGATTGGCGCGTCATTCGTTTTGGCGGGGTACCGGTCTCATGGGACCAAACCTTTACCTAAGATATAAAAGATGAATATTACCCCCTCGGAAATAGCGCCACGAGTACTGATCGTGGATGACGATCCAGATCAACTAAGTCTGGTACGCCGGCTCCTGGAACGATCAGGTTTTGAAGTTGAGAGCGCCAATGACGCTAATGCCGGTTTCGAGCTCGCCCTTCGCACCGAACCGGAGCTTGTGATCAGTGATGTCACCATGCCACTGATCAATGGTTTCGAGTTCTGTAACATGATCCGCGGTCACGAATCACTCGCAACTACTCCGGTATTGCTGCTGAGTGCGTTACAGACTGACAGTGAAAGCATTGTTGAGGGTATGCACACCGGGGCGGATGACTATTTGGAGATCCCCTACGATCCTGCGGTTCTGATCGCCAAGGCCTATCGTTTAGTCGAGGTTAATCGAATGGTTGACCAACTTCACCGCGAAAAGGAGCGGATGCGTTTCGCGATCGCTGCCGCCGGGTCAGGTCTTTGGGAATGGAACATGTCAAGCGGGGAGATTTTCTTTTCCGACGATTTGCAACGAATTCACGGTTTCGAGCCCGGGCAATTCGGCGGGGATATTGACGCTTTTATCGAACACGTGCATCCGACGGATCGAGAATTCGTTAGCCATTCGCTAGAAAATACCCGGCAAACCGGCTGCGAACATCTGATCCAGTATCGGATCCTCTGGCCCAGTGGCGAGGTACATTGGGTCGAAGGCCGCGGGGGCGTGATTCGCAATCGGCGCGGAAAGCCGGTGCAAATGGTCGGTCTGTGCATGGATATTACCGATCGCAAGCTAGTCGAGACGAATCTTCAGTCGGCTCATGACGAGTTGGAACGGCGCGTCGAAGAACGTACGGCACAGCATCGTCAACTTGAGGAACAACTACATCAATCGCGTAAATTAGAAGCCATCGGACGATTGGCCGGCGGGATCGCGCACGATTTTAATAATCTCTTGACCGCGATAATTGGCTATAGCCAGCTTTCACTTCGCCGTTTGCCCGAGGATAGCCCGCTTCGTTCGACTATGAACGAAATAAGATTTGCGGGTGATCGAGCTGCGGCCCTTACTCGCCAATTGCTCGCCTTCAGCCGAAAACAAGTACTGCAGCCCAAAGTGATAGATCTAAATCTGATCGTCGAGGATATGGAAATGATCTTACGGCGCACCAT
>JBDSEC010000213.1:0-5281 GCA_039920205.1 Pyrinomonadaceae bacterium | reverse complement strand
GGAGCGGTAGCGACTGGGTTCTTTTCATGCCAGAAGGCGCCTTAACACTACAAACCCAGTCGCTGCCGCTCCCGGTTCTGACTTCATTCCGTCGAAGTTTCTAAGAAGAACGCAAAGCGCGCAAAGGGTTTTATGTTCAAAGTACGAATCTATTTTCTGGTGATATTGTTAGGTATCGCGCTTGGGTTTTCAGCGAGCCCGATGTACTCCCAGTCGATCGACGACCTGCAACGCTCGTTCATCAAACCACCGGACGATGCGCGGATCATGATGCGCTGGTGGTGGTTCGGTCCGGCGGTTACCAAGCCCGAGATCGAACGCGAAATGCGCGTAATGAAAGCCGGCGGTATTGGCGGCTTCGAAGTCCAAGCCGTCTATCCACTATCATTGGATGATCCATCACGCGGAATCAAGAACGGCCGCTTCCTCGACGATGAATTTATTGACAACTTGAGGTTCACGGCGGCCAAGGCCAGAGAGCTCGGTCTGCGGATGGACCTGACCTTGGGGAGCGGTTGGCCGTTTGGTGGTCCAACGGTGTCGATCGACGAGGCGGCGGGAGGACTTCGTGTCGATCGCGTGCCCGTCGCGGCCGGGGTCCAGAGGGTCAAGCTTCCCTCGGTCGCGGCGGGTGAAAAGTTGCTGGCGATCTTCCTAGCGAAATCACCGGTGCCGACGAACCCGGAGGGTTTTCGCGAGTTGACGGAGATCAAAGACGGCGCCGTGTTGTTGCCGGAGATCTCGGTGGGACCGCAGGAAGTACAATTTTACATTTCCTCGCGCAGCGGTATGCAGGTTAAGCGACCGGCGATCGGTGGCGAAGGCTTTGTGCTGGACCATCTAAATCGAAGCGCGACGGACAATTATTTAAGAAATGTCGGCGATCGGTTGATGCAGGCGTTTGGGACAAAACCACCGTTCGCGATCTTTTGCGATAGTTTAGAGGTTTACAACCAAGATTGGTCCGCGGATTTCTTGGCCGAATTTCAACGGCGTCGGGGCTATGACCTAAAACCGTATCTGCCCGCCTTGGCCAACGATATTGGACCAAAGACGTTGGATATTCGTTACGATTGGGGCCGCACCGTCACCGAGTTGCTGAACGAGCGTTTCCTGGCGCCGATGCAGGAATGGGCTAAACGTAACCACACGAAATTCCGCATTCAGAATTACGGCACCCCGCCGGCAACCATTTCAAGCAGCAAATTCGCTGATCTGCCCGAGGGCGAAGGTTCGCAATGGACCGTCGTGCGCGCGTCTCGCTGGGCTTCGTCGGCCAGTCATATATATGGACGGCCCGTCACGTCATCGGAAACCTGGACCTGGCTGCACTCTCCCGTTTTCCGTGTGACTCCGTTGGACATGAAGGCCGAGGCCGATCTTCATTTCCTGCAAGGCATCAATCAACTGATCGGGCACGGCTGGCCCTACACCCCGCCGGGCGTCGATTATCCCGGCAATCGCTTTTACGCGGCGGCGGTGTTTGACGAAAAGAATCCGTGGTGGACGGTGATGCCGGACATCTCGCTCTACCTGCAGCGGGTCAGTCACCTAATGCGCCAAGGCCATCCGGCCAATGACATCGCGTTCTACTTGCCGAACGCGGATGCCTACGCCCATATGACGCCGGGCAAGGTAAACATGATCGAGACCCAGCGTGATCTGGTAGGCCCCGAAATCATGCCGACCATCTTCGCGGCGGGATACAATTTGGATTTCTTTGACGACGAAGCTTTGACTCAAGTGGGGCGGGTCGAGGCGAACTCGCTGATGTTGGGCCAGAACAAATATCGCGTTGTAATTCTGCCCGGGGTGGAGCAGATCCCGATTTCGACCTGGCGTGTGTTGGATCAATTTGTGCAAAACGGTGGGATCTTGATCGCAACGCGCTTCATGCCCCAATGGGTTCCTGGGGCGCAGGCAACCGGTCCCGAACGCACTGAAGCACGCGAGATCTCCCGAAGACTATTTCGCGACCGAGGTCCGTCCGCCCACTTTGTCCGGCAGGAAGGTAGAGAACTCGCGGCTAAGCTGGTGAGTGTGTTGCGGCCAGATTTGGCCACCGAGCAGTTAGTGCCGGACGTCGGATTCATACACCGGTCAACGGCCGTTGCTGAGATCTACTTCATCGCCAATACATCGAACCTGCCACACCGAACTAACGCGACCTTTCGGGTGGAGGCGTTGCAGCCCGAATGGTGGAATCCGTTGACTGGCGAGATTACCGCGGCAAGAGTTGAAGCGCGGCCGTCGGGCGGAACCACGGTTGCGCTCGATCTGGAGCCGTACGGCTCGCGCGTTTTGGTATTTTCCAAGCGCACTTTGCCCTCTCCGCGGATCGTAACCTCTTATAATTCGGCGCCGCCGCCGCTGGATCTAAGCCATGACTGGCAAGTGAAATTCAGCGCCGATGGCCCCACATCCACAATGGCGGACCTGCGTTCCTGGACCGATACCGAGAGCACGCGGTTCTTTTCGGGAACGGCTGCCTACGAAAAGCAGCTCGACGTTCCCACCGGGTTTGCGCGGTTAAACGAACCGGTCTATTTGGACCTCGGCGAAGGCAAACCGGTACCCCCGCAAGCGCTTCGGGCTGGAATGCAGACCTGGTATGACGCACCGGTTCGCGAGGCGGCGGTGATCTATATCAATGGCAAGCGCGCTGGCGCCGTTTGGTGTCCACCCTATCGCCTTCGCGTAAATGGTTTGCTGCAATCTGGAACGAACACGATCCGGATCGAGGTGAGCAACCTGGCGCTAAATTATATGGCGGGACGTGCGCTGCCCGATTATCGATTGTTAAGTCTTCGCTACGGCGAACGGTTTCAAGCGCAGGATATGGATAAGGTGTTGCCGATCACGGCCGGATTGCTGGGGCCGATAAGGTTGATGGCCGGCAAAGAAAATGGACAGTAGACCGTAGCTGATACCGATCAAACCAAGATATGGATCGGCGTCGCGCAGACGAGAAAATCTCCCGGAAGCAGCGGTTGCGAGCTCTTCTACTTTCTACTTCTTTAGGACTACCACAACGGGACGCCGTTGGCCCACCCCTCCTTGCCCAGGGAGTCGGTTGGTTCAAAATGATTTCAGATCGTGTATTTCGCGCTCGATCTGGTTTTTTCTTACGCCGGAGCACGTGCGTGGTGGTAGCGGTCTAGCCGGTGACAACCTCAGTGGAAACAGTTAGCTCCGGTAAGGTGATCCGACGGGTTTTTTATGGCATTGGGCGATCACTTTTTGTCTTTTCAACCGGTTATGAATTCGGGTTTTAACCGGAACAACTCCAACAGGTTTTGGGTCGCACAGATGAGCGACCGCTCTCCGCTCTCTTTCTCGTTTCCTTGTAAGTCGAACTGCCGAAAGCCGTGCACCTGAACCGAGAAGCGGATTTTCATCGCCACCACTCCCAGACAACGAAACCAACTTTCACCGCAACTTAACAAAACCGGCCCCGGCAAAAGTCGAAAGACCTGGCCGTCAAATACGTGTGGAAACGGTCCAACGAGGGCCGCAGCAAATACCCGAGGTTGTTGTTCGTGAAAAGAAGATTGGAAATAAAGCGCAGATTGATACAACGGCGGAGAGAATTGGCCCACGACGGGAATAAAGATTCGGTAAACAGTGAACTAGTTGTAGTGGGCCGTCAAGGCTTTGAAAACGTCCGCCTAGGAGAAGTGAGTTCAAGTCATGAGAGCAGTAACTAATAGCGACCGCCCCGCAACCATTCGGGTAACGCGCAACCGCCCCGTAGGATTGGCTACGCGATTGTTTGGTTGTCACCACAAGCATTTGAGCCTGCCACGGTCGAACGGCAGCGGGGCCTATCGCGAGTGTGTGCGGTGCGGCGCCCGGCGGAATTTCAATCCGGATACCTGGCAAACGCTGGGACCGTTCTATTTTGTGGACCAGCGTTAAAGGCCAAGCGTTCGTAGCCCCGCCTTTAGGCGGAATCTAATCAAACAGGCGCGGCCAGAATAAGAAAGCTTCTAACCAACCGTTCCGGCTGAAGCCGGGGCTACGAACAAATACAAAACGGCCGGTAAGCGATCACGCTTACCGGCCGTTTCCGATATGGCCAGGCCCCAGACTGACCCGCAACACACGCCGCTGTTGCTACCGTTGCTCCGTTCCCGGCCTGGCGGGGTTCACAAAGCTGACGTTGTGCGGAGCCTGGGACCTGATAAGCAAGGCGAGCGGCTCGCGCGCGGCCCGTCCTTGATCTGCTGGCGGAAAGGGTGGGATTCGAACCCACGGTACGGTTCCCCGTACACAGCATTTCCAGTGCTGCCAGTTCAACCACTCCTGCACCTTTCCGCGTCGCTGCACCTATACTCACAGACTGTGACGGGTGGAAAATCCGCCGTAAGCGCAACCTTCCAAGCATATCCCATCCCGGCAATTTCTGTCACGTCAGCAACCGAAGTCGCGGAAAGGCCAGCATTTCTAGCCAGCCGAAAGGATCCGCGACACATCGCGATGCGCCAGGACGGCATCCGGATGGTTCTGCATTGCCGCGAAGTACTTATGCCAAAATTCGGTTCCTGGCTCTGAAGGCTGTAGTAATTCGCTTACCTGTGCAAGTAGTGCTTCGGCGTCGGTTGAAGTGGCCGGTTCCTTGGCATCGAACATCTCGTCGATCCGCACGATCAGTTCCGAGATCGCATGCAGCCAAGCGAATTGCGGGTCGCCAATGACCAAGTTAAGCATTTTGCCGGCTGGCACCGCACCATGAATTTGTTCATAAGCCGCACGTTCCGCATCAAGCAGAACCTTATGGAGGCGCAAAAGCCCCTGCCGCAGTTGGCGCAGGCGGATAAACGATTCTGGTTCGGCGATCGGTTGGTCGGTGACTGGTTCGGTCATGATCAGTTTCCTCGGAACTAAGATAACTCTAAATGGCTAAAGCCTTCGTCTCTAGCAAATCACGAAAGTGAGGAATGTTTCAATACGTGCTAGTTAGGTTAGATGGCCACCTGCAATCGTTGGCGATAATACGTCCGATAGCGTGTTGACCGGTCGGTCGCCCGTGCCAATATTCACGTTTGGATCTCAGGCGCTCGTTACGAACTTGACAACGACAGACTCAACGAGCCTCTTGCGCTATAACCCGAATCTACGGAAGGGTCTTTTGATTGGCTCGCTAAGGCAGTCGCGCGCAGTTCCAATCGCATTTCCGCGGCTCCGCCGCTCTTTGTGCGGCGATGGCTCCGCCTCGCCTAAAAGTAGCCCCTTCCTGGTCTCTCCGGGGCTACGCCCCCGGCGGCATAGCCGCAGTCTA
>JBDSEC010000212.1:0-4105 GCA_039920205.1 Pyrinomonadaceae bacterium | reverse complement strand
GTGCGTTGAACGCCTCGTCCAAAAGCTGAAACGTTCTTCCCTGATCAGACTGTTCCAAGTAGATGCTCATCAAAAGCACCCGCGCTAGATCCCGCACTGAGCTATCGGTGGTCGAAGTACGGATAGCGTCCAATTCGGTAACCGCGGCATTCAGGTTATGCGCGGCCGCCAAAGCCCGCGCACGGTTCAATCTTTGGGCCGACGAACTGTCGGATACCGAGGCGGGCGTAACCGGCGGCGTATTTTGTTGTGCTTGGTTAACCGAAGGTTGGCTTATTAGGACCGCACCAGCGAGAAAGGCGCAGACGCTCAGGAATAGATTCTTACCCGGAAATAAATGCCTCATCCAATTCTCCCTATTAAAAACACGAAAGCGAGCGAATCTCGGCTCGCTTGCAGGACCAAATTTAATGGATGCCCCCATTATGGCCTGCGGGCGGACTTTCAGCAAGCGGAACGGAACCTAGAATTTCTATTTTCAAAACCGCGGCGGGGTTAAACTCTTCAATATCTTAACTTGGTAGGCGCGGGCTCGCCTTTTTATATCAATTTCATTAAGTGTTAGCAAGCGCCGGTCCACCATAATCACGCGCCCCTGGATCACAACCGTTCGCACATCGTTCGCCTTGGTGGCGTAAACCAAGTGAGAATATAGGTTAAACCGGGGGATTTGGTTCAGGTCATCCAGATCGACCACGATCAGGTCGGCGCGTTTGCCGACCTCCAACGAACCGATATGCTGGTCGAGATGTAGGGCTTTCGCACCCCGGATGGTAGCCATCTCGAGGGCCTCGAGGGCGGTGATGACCTTAGGATCGCCCGAGAACATCTTGTGCAACTTAGCGGCGGTGTCCATCTCTTCCCACATGTTCAGGTCATTGTTGGACGCAGCGCCGTCCGTTCCCAGGCCGACGGCGATCGCGCGCTTCAACATTTCCGGCACGGGCGCCACACCCGACGCGAGTTTCATGTTGGATTGCGGATTGTGGACCACGCCGACGCCTAATTTGGCCAGCAGGCTGATCTCG
This sequence comes from Pyrinomonadaceae bacterium, assembly GCA_039920205.1. Lineage (GTDB taxonomy): Bacteria > Acidobacteriota > Blastocatellia > Pyrinomonadales > Pyrinomonadaceae > JBDSEC01. The sequence goes on along the minus strand of JBDSEC010000212.1, from coordinate 3,077 downwards.
GCGGCGTTCGGGTGGACCATATGCGCGGCGATGACATCATTTTTCAACAGGCCGATGCGGGCCAGATAGGTCACCGGGCTGTCGCCAGTCTGGGTCTGAATATCACGAACTTCTTTGGCCGTCTCGGAAACATGGATCACGATCGGCGCACCGGTGCGATCGGCAAATGCACGGATCGCGCGGAGGTGTTCTTCGGAAACCGTATAGGCCGCGTGTGGTGCGATCGCCGGCGTGATCAGCGGGCTGTTCTTCCACTTAGCGACAAACTTCTCGGTATAGGCCATGGCCTCGGCATTGGTCTTGTTGTCGGCGACCGGAAAATCGATCACCGTTTCACCCAATACCCCACGGACGCCGGCTTTCGAGGTTTCGTCGGCGATCGCGCCCTCGAAATAATACATGTCGCAGTAGGTCGTGGTTCCGCCCCGGATCATTTCGGCCAAGCCCAGTTGCGTTCCCACCCGCACGAAATCTTCGGTGACGTTCTTTGCCTCAGCCGGAAAGATGTATTTGGTCAGCCATTCTTGCAGGTCCAAGTCATCCGCCAGACCGCGAAACAGTGTCATCGGAATGTGGGTGTGTCCGTTGATCAAGCCGGGCATGACCGCCTGGCCCGTCGCGTTTATGGTCTGCTTGGCCGTGAAACGCGACGCGATCTCGGCGCGCGTGCCGACGGCGACGATCTTGCCGTCCTTGACCGCTATCCCGCCATCTTCGATGATCCGCCGGGTGGAGTCCATCGTAACTACCGTGCCGCCAAGTACGAGCAGGTCAACGCGTGTTGAAGGTGAATTCCGTTGGCCCACGGCCAAAGAGGGTGAAAGCAGCGTGGCACAGAGCAGAAATCTGAAGAAAATTCTCATTGGGCTTGTCTGGTTCATTAGACCTGGTTTTCGTTCTCTTCTTGCGGCTTCGCCGCTCTATATGCGGCGGTGGCTTTGCCCCGCCTGTGGAACATTCAGATCAGGGTTAGCGGCTACGCCGCAGGTGGCATAGCCGCAAGAACGGGGATAGGATAGGCTTACGGAAAGGTGAAACCTTTCCGCACATAGAGCGGCAGAGCCGCAAGAGTTTCGCTTATTAACGATCAGCCCGGTGAATCAGAATACTTCAGGCGCAAAAGGAAACTCCCTGCGATCAAATATGTTGATCTTCGCCCGTTGACCCGGGCTTAACCGTACCGCCGACTTCTTTCAAGTATTTGGCGTCAAACGCCCGGGGCAGCAGATCCCTAATAGAAATGACTTCTTGTTCGCCCTGAAGGTTGGTCAAGATCACGGTCGTGTCGTGACAAAATTCCCAGATGATCTGGCGGCAGGTGCCACAGGGCGGCGTTAGATCTTCGGTATCGGCGACGACAACGATCCGTCCGGCGCAACGAGCACCCTCAGAGATAGCTTTCCAAATCGCCACCCGCTCGGCACAAACGGTCAATCCGTAACTGGAACTCTCGATATTACAGCCCGTATATACTTTGCCATCGGTCGTTTCAACCGCAGCTCCAACGCGAAATTTCGAGAACGGCGCATGGGCGCGTTCACGCGCGTCCACCGCGGCCGCCATCAGATCACTTAATTCAGCTTTGTTCAAAAACCCCTCCGTTAATTGCCGATGAATAATTCAACCGTTCGCGTATCGTGCCGCCGATCAGATCCACCCCCACTAGATTGTGTCCGCCTTCGGGAATGATCAGATCCGCATTGCGCTTTGACGGTTCAACAAACTGTAGGTGCATGGGGCGCACCGTCGCTAAATATTGTTCGATCACCGATTCGACCGTGCGGCCGCGCTCGGCAACGTCACGCTGCAGGCGGCGAATGAACCGCAGATCGTCCGGCGTATCGACGAACACCTTGATGTCCATCTGCTCAAGCAAGCGCGAATCGGCAAAGATCAAGATCCCCTCGACGATCACGATCGGCCGCGGTTCTACGGTTTCAGTTTCGGCTCTTCGCGAATGGGTCTTGAAATCGTAGAGCGGCAGTTCCACCGGTTCGCCCGCGCGTAGTTTCCGCAAATGCTTGATCAACAGATCATTATCGATGGCGTCAGGGTGATCGAAATTGACGCCATGCTGTTGATCCAACGGCATGTCTTTGAGGTTACGATAGTAAGAATCCTGCTGGATGAAGACTACATCGGCGGAATTTACCGTGCGCAGAATACTCTGCGCCACGGTCGTCTTGCCCGAGCCGGTTCCCCCACAAATGCCAATGATCATGTTGCTGGTATTTCTTCCGTTCTTAAACGCTAGTTCAGCCGGGGTATCACCCGGCGCAGCAATTCTTGGAAAGTGTCGCGCACCCGCAGGCCGATCTCCAACACCTCTTCATGATTGATCGGTTCGTCTAACACGCCGGCCGCCATATTCGTGATGCACGAAATGCCCAGCACCTTTAGGCCCATCTGTCGTGCGACGATCGCCTCGGGCACGGTGCTCATTCCGATGGCATCGGCGCCCAAGGTGCGTAGCAATCGGATCTCGGCAGGTGTTTCATAGCTGGGTCCGGTCAATGCCGCGTAAACCCCGCGTTTCAAATGCAGATCGATCGCCTGCGCCTCTTCGACCGCGATCTCTTGATAATCATGCGCATAAACTTCGCTCATGTCCGGAAAGCGTGGACCAAAGCGATCATCGTTAGGCCCGATCAACGGATTAACGCCCATCAAATTGAGATGATCGTTGATCAGCATTAAAGCGCCTTGATTGAACTCGACGTTAACGCCCCCCGCCGCGTTGGTGACGATCAACGACTTGACGCCCAACACACCCAGCGCGCGGATCGGGAAGATGACCTGCGACAGCGGATAGCCTTCGTAGTAATGAAACCGGCCCTGCATGGCGGCAACGTGCACGCCTTCGACGGTGCCGAGCACTAACTGACCCGCGTGCCCGGCGACGGTGGATTTCGCAAACCCGGGAATTTCGCCATACGGGATCGCAACACGCTCGACCAAAGTATCGGCAAACGCACCGAGACCGCTGCCCAACACCAACGCGACCTGCGGCACGGCGTCATAACGCGACCGAATAAATCGCGCGGCTTGCTCGGCTTGTTCGTATATTCCGCTCATCT
>JBDSEC010000211.1:0-5600 GCA_039920205.1 Pyrinomonadaceae bacterium | reverse complement strand
TTGGGATTGCCGGTCGTGTAGCCATCTAGGGAAGTGCCCGGCGTCATTACCAGATCGGGGGGCGCGGTATAAGCGGTGCGCTCTAAAAGACTATTTCGGCCCTTTTTGCGCGGCGAGACCTCAACTGCGACTGGTATGGGCGTGGGCGTTGCAACCGTAACACCGTTGGAAAGGTCAAAATTGTCCAGCGAACGCGATTGAGCGAAGGTTGCCGTGGCGCAAGCCAAAATAGCGAATGGTAGGAAGATATACTTTTTCATTGAGTTATCGGGTCTGGGCGTCCGTTTTAAGGACTTTCAGCAGTAAACCGGCTCCGCATTCCTCACTGAGCAGCGGGGCGGTAACCAACAATCACAAGTGTAACATCATTGTTATGCATAAAACAACATTATTATCACATTCGCGATAGGTAATTGACAGGTAGTTTAGAATTCTATGGTCGGTTTTTCACCAAATTCACCCGATTCGCCCGAGTTTGGGACCAGAAGCAGGGCGAATATCCAAAGGAGAGCACTATGAAGAAAACCTTACTGTTTTTAGGAGTTACCGCGTTGGTTCTTGGACTCGTTCCGGCAAGAGCCCAGAATACCAACTCTTCGACTACCGGCGGGAGTTCATCTCCGACGAATAACAACAAGCGTAGTCCGATCTTCCGGGCCACGCCGGAACAGATCAAGCAGGCGCAGTCTATTCTGAAGGAACGCGGGTTCTATGAAGGGGAACAGACTGGTAAGCTGGATACCGCGACCCGCGCGGGATTGCGTAGCTATCAAAAGGCCGAAGCGATTCGCGAGACCGGTACGCTGAACAAACTTACCTTAGAAAAAATGGGCATCGCGTTAACCGAAGCACAGTCCGCAATGTAGTAGCCCGTAATCCCAGGTTGGTAGTACCGCCTTCAGGCGGTACTACCAACCCAGGTCGTGTTGCGCGTTACGTCGCGGCGAGTAGTTTTTCGATCACACCATAACTCGCGTCCAGCGCTTCGGTCAGCTTTTCCGGTAAATTCCCGCCACCTTCGGCCATGTCGGAGCGGCCACCGCCCTTTCCGCCGACGATCGGCGCCAGTGCTTGAATAACCTTTCCCGCCGGGACCCGCTTTGCTAGATCGTCAGAAGTCCGGACGATCAACGAAACCTTACCTTCACCGGCACGGCCGATCACTACCACGCCCGACTTTAAGCGCGACAAAAGCGTGTCCGACATCTGCCGCATGGCATTGGAATCGACGTCGCCGGCTTCGCGGGCCAACACTTTGATGCCCGCCACCTCACGGACTTCGTCACCATTGTTCGATCCGTCGCCGACCGCACCAGTGGCGATCTTAAGCCGCAGTTCGTCCGCATCGCGACGGGCTTTTTTCAGCTCGTCCTGTAGCTTTACTACCAACCCGGGCAGTTCCGCGCGCGACGTGCGCAATCCGCCGGCCAATTGGTCCAGCAAGGTATCGGATTCCTGAAAACGCGCAAATGCATCCGCGCCCGTCACGGCGCGAATACGTCGCGTGCCCGAAGCGATCGATTCGTCGCTAGTTATCTTGAATGAACCTATGTCACCGGTAGCGCGGACGTGGGTACCGCCGCAAAGCTCGCGTGAGAAAATATCCTCCGCGCCCTTGATGCTGAGCACGCGCACTTGTTCGCCGTACTTTTCACCGAACAGTGCCATCGCACCCGTACGCATGGCATTTTCGATTGCCATCAGATCGGTCTGCACGGGTTCATTGCGCAGGATGTGAAAATTGACCAGGCGTTCGACCTCGGCGATCTCGTCCCTGGTCAACGGTTGATAGTGCATAAAGTCGAAGCGCAGATAATTCGGCGCGACGATCGAACCGGCCTGTTTTACGTGAGTGCCCAAGACTTCGCGAAGGGCAGCATGCATTAAATGCGTGGCCGTGTGGTTCCGCCGGGTGGCATCGCGCTTTTCCACATCAACCTGGGCGGTGACCTTGTCCCCGATCTTTACCGAACCACGCTCGACTTTGACCCTATGAACGATCAGTCCCGAAACGGGTGAGATCGTGTCAACGACCGTCGCAACGAAGTCAGTACCACCTGCGGTAGCGGGTGGGCTATTTTCGATCGGTGCACCAACCAAGATCCCCGTATCACCTACTTGACCTCCGCTTTCGGCATAAAAAGGAGTCGAAGCCAGAACAACCTCCCCCTCTTCGCCATGACTCAAGGACAACACTTCTCCATCGCCTTTGATCAACGCGATGATGTTAACGTCGTCGCTGGTCGTTTCGTCATAACCAGTAAAAGCATTGCGCCCGACCCGTTCAGCCACCTGTGCATAAACCGGTTTCGATCTTGCTTGGGCCTGCCGTTCGTGGCCCGCGCCGGCTAGTTGCAATTCCTGTAGCGCGGCATCAAAAGACGAATTGAATTCATCTTCCGCTAATTCAAAGCCGCGTTCTTCCAAGCCGACCCGGATCAGGTCCCGGGGCGTCCCAAAGGTATCGTACAGCTTGGCCAATTCCTTGAACTCTGGCACCTGCCCAGCTGTGGCCTGGGCAAAAAGCTGATCCATCTTCTGTAGACCAACGGTCAAGGTCGACCCAAATCGTTCTTCTTCCAGGCTGACCATCTGACGAATGAAGTCGCGTTGCGCTTCGAGTTCCGGATAGGCCTCGCGCATTTCGTCCACGACAAAATTGGTGACTTCGTTGAAAAACGCGCCTTTGATCCCCAGCGTATTTCGCCCGTGATAGATCGCACGGCGCATGATCTTGCGCAAAACATAGTTGCGCCCTTCATTACCAGGCAAGATACCATCGGCGATCGAAAACGCCGTCGCGCGCGCATGATCGGCGATCACCCGGCAAGCGAATCTCTTGTTGTCGTCAAAATTGTCGTAAGCGGTCATAGATTATTTAGCTTCTGCCTCATGCGCTGTCTGATGGAGTTCGCCATGCGCTGGCGGGGAATCCGAAGGTTCCTCAACCCGGCGCCGAGGGACACGTCCAGCGACTTTCAGTGCCACGGTCAACTCCCATAGCTGGTCGACCCTCTTCAGTCGTCCCAATATGGCTTCTGGAGACATATCAACGTTCATTGCTTAAGTTTTCAATATCAGCGAGATCCTGCGTTCGTCCGGCCATCTTTTTCAATTTGATCAACCCAGTCTTCGACACCGTAACGACATCGAGCTCGTTCAGGTGCATTCGTTCGCGTTCGTTCCAAATATCCTGCAAGGCTTCAGTTACCAGCAGGCAATCGAGAGTTATCAAATCCTTATATACCGGTTCAACTTTAGAAATGCGCCGAATCTCGATGGCACCGCCATGTAACGAAAGTGGTAAGCCTTCGACCTCATAACCAAGATCCTTTGCTAATTGCCAGATCCGTTCCAAGTCAGATTCGAGAATCAAAACATCGATATCAACCGTGGCGCGCGTGAACCCATGGATAGCCATCGCCATTCCGCCGCATACCGCGTAATCGATTTTCGCATCATTCAACGCGTTTACGATCGATGTAAATTCATCAAATAACGCAGCCATAGGCTATCGATTCGCAAGATCCGCCGTAAATTCCAAAATCGGTTTGATCAAACTGGTCTCGTAATTTGAACTGACACCTTCCTTGACGACGGTAATGCGTTCCAACCCCATCCCCGTATCAACTGACGGCGCGGGTAACGGTTCCAGACGATATTGTCCCGGCGCGTCTTCGATCCGGTTGTATTGCATGAAGACCAGGTTCCATATCTCCATGGTCGTATCGCCCGGGCCGTTCACGAATTCGGCGCGATTCTGTGCGGGATCGTCGGGGTTATCACCCATATAGTAATGGATCTCGCTGCATGGTCCACAGGGGCCGGTTTCACCCATCTGCCAGAAATTGTCTTTACGCCCAAAACGCAAGACGCGATCGGCGGGCGCACCGGCTTCGATCCACAACTTTTCAGCTTCTTCGTCGGGGCCAACCTCGACGTCACCGGCAAAGACCGAAAACCAAAGTCGAACCGGATCGATCTTCAATTCATTGACCAGAAAATCCCAGGCAAAGTCGATGGCGTCTTTCTTGAAGTAATCGCCAAAGGAGAAATTGCCCAGCATTTCAAAGAAGGTATGGTGACGCGCGGTCTTGCCCACTTCGTCCAGGTCGTTATGTTTTCCACCGGCCCGCAAGCATTTCTGCGATGAAACCGCGCGCGAGTAATCGCGATGTTCCGCGCCGAGGAAAACGTCCTTGAACTGGTTCATTCCCGCATTGACGAACAGCAGGGTCGGGTCGTTAGCGGGCAGCAGGGGGCTAGAGCGCACAAAGCGATGGCCCTTGCTCTCGAAATATTCAATAAATTTCTGGCGAATCTCGTGTCCGTTCATGTTTTTGTCAGCGGGCGCGTTCTGTTTGCAAACCTCAAGTTTAACATGTGGGTGCGGAGCGGTGAAATGTTCGCGTTTGAAGTTCCAACTTTCCGTTCAATTACGGGTGCGTGCTGGACGAAGGTGCACAAGCGTTCGTAGCCCCGTCTTCAGGCGGAACGGTACCCACGCGTCCTCAAACCTTTAACGAGCATGTTTGGAACGATTCCGCCTTAAGGCGGGGCTACGAGCGCGGGCAGGTCTTCGACCGACTCGCACTTTTAATTGGAACCAAATCGGGACCTCAAAACGCGTTGACCATTTATTCGTCTTCGAATTCCGCCAGACCTTTCACGCTATCGATAACGAGGTCGAAATGGAATCCCCGGCGGATCAGGTGGTCGTAGAGGCTCTTGGTCTCGGCGCGGTTGGTCGGTTTGCCGCGCAGGCGGATGCGTTTCGCGATCGCCTGCTTGATCAGTTGTTCCTCCGGCATTTCGCTGAAAACTGTTTCAGCGGCCTCTTCGGCAATGGCCCGATCGACCTGCTTTTGGGCCAATGCGCGCAATACCACCACGCGCCCGACGGGCTTCATACGCAATTGCATCGCGGCGTGGCCCGCGGCGAACCGCTTGTCATCCAAATAGCCATATTCGGTCAACCGCTCCAGTACCAACTCCACCGTCGGCTCGTCGGTCCATTCTTTATCCAGCAACCGTTCCCGCAACTCGGCCACCGAGCGCGGCTTGGCGGCCAACAACTTGGCCGCCCGCGCAAACGTACGCGATCGGGCGCGTTCGGGATCGATCACGCGTGGCGTCTCGTCGTCGCTTGTGCGGTTTGATCGTTTTCTTCGACGCGAAAAACTCATGAGTGGATCGGGACCAGCGGTCAAGTTTGTTCAGCGAAAACGACCGGGTTGCCATAACGCGGCCCAACCGTCAAAATTCTTTCGTGCACGGACTCTTGATTATAGACAAACCCGCGGGATTAAGCTCGCATGACGTGATCGCGCGAGCGCGACGTATCCTGCGAACCAAACGGATTGGCCACACGGGAACGCTGGATCCATTCGCGACCGGGGTTCTGGTCCTCCTGATCGGGAACGCGACGCGGCTGGCCCAATTCGTTAATACCGATGAAAAGGAATATCTAGCCGTGGCGCGCTGTGGCTTTGCGACCGATTCGGGTGATCTAACCGGCACTGCTTTGGAACCCCGCAATGAATACCGGCCCGTAAACGATGGTGGTTTTACGCCCGAGCAATTAGAGCAAGCCCTGGCGC